>JAAYQT010000153.1 GCA_012519165.1 Synergistaceae bacterium | reverse complement strand
ACCAGACCGGGAATTCCCATGTGGAAGAAGGTGGAGTCGCCGATGGTGCTTATAATGGGCCGCTCAATTCCTGCGGCCTTGTGGGCCATGAAAAACCCGGAGCCCGCAGTCACCGACGCGCCCATATCCACCACCGTGTCAATGGCCTTCTGGTTAACGCCCAGGGCATAACAGCCGATGTCCGAGGGGTTGATGGCGCTGGGGACCGCCTGCCTGATGGAGAACAGGCTGGCCCTGTGGGGGCAGCCCGGGCAGAGCATGGGCCGACGGGGAGTGATCTTCAGCTCCTGCAGGGCCTGCTTTAGCAGCCCCTTTTCGTCGGGCGAGGGCAGGTCGATTCCCAGGACTTTGGCCAGGATTTCGCCCACCACCTCGGGAAGAAGCTCCCCCGCCGAGGGCACAACGCCGTTCCACCGGCCCAGGATGCCGGTCCTGTCGTGAAGCTGCATCTCCATCACCGGGTAGGTCTCCTCCAGGAAGAGGGTCTTCGGGTTGCGGGAGATGAAGTCGGTCACCATCTTCAGGGGCAGGGGGTGGGGCGTGCCTATCTTGAGCAGCGCCACGTCGTCCCTCCCCCAGCTCTTCAGGATGTCGCTCACCACGGAGAAGCAGACGCCCGAGGCGACAATCCCCAGGGAGGCCTTCCCGGCTGCGGGGACTTCGTAGTTGTACTTTCCGAACTCCGTTTCAAAGGCGGTCCTTATCTCCTCAAGCTTGGCGTTGAGCCTGGGGTGGTTAACTTTGACGCTCGCAGGCAGGCACACCCACCGGGAAACGTCCTTCTCGAACTTTACCTCGGGCTTTGGCGGGACGTAGTCCGCAAGCTCCACATCCTGGCGGCAGTGGTCTACCCTTACGCTGGGACGGAGCATGGTAACCACGCCGAAGCGTTCCGAAAGCTCGAAGCCGTCATGCGCCATCTCTCTGGCCTCGGTGGCGGAGCATGGGTCGAAACAGGGAATTTTTGCAAACATGGCGAAGTAGCGGCTGTCCTGCTCCGTCTGGGAGCTGTGGGGGCCCGGATCGTCTGCTGACACCAGCAGCAGGCCGCCCTTCAGCTGGAAGTGGGCCACGCTCATAAAGGGGTCCGCCGCCACGTTAAGGCCCACCTGCTTCATCACCGCGCAGGCCCGCGCTCCCGTAAAGGACGCGGCTGCCGCCTTCTCGAAGGCTACTTTTTCGTTAACGCCCCACTCCACCGCCATGGGCGAACCCAGCTCGTCGGCGAATTTGGCCACCGCCGGCAAAATTTCGGAAGAGGGCGTACCCGGGTAGGCTGCTGCCACCAGGCACCCCGCCTCCACAATCCCTCTGGCGATCGCTTCGTTGCCCAAAAGTATGGCTTTTGTACTCACTCTTAGCGACACCTCCATCATGCCCCAAGCTCCGCTATCCAGCGGCGCATGGGGTTATCGCCCTTCAGGAGCTTCCCGCTCCCGTCCACGAAGGCATGGCGCGTCCATCCCGAGGCAAGGGGTTTGCCGTCGGAGGTTCTCTCAATGCGGTATTCAAAAACCACAGAGGAAGCCTTCACCTCGCCGACCCTGGTGTAGATGGTAATTTCGTCCTCGTACCGGGCCGGGTGCTTGTACCTGCAGCGCGCCTCCACCACCGGGAGAAAGATACCGGCCTCCTCCCAGTCCGCGTAAGACTTTCCGTGGGCGCGGCAAAACTCCGTGCGCCCCACTTCGAACCAGTAGAGATAGTTTGCGTAGTAGGCGACTCCCATGCAGTCGGTGTCGCCGTAGCGCACCCTGGTTGTGAAAGGATGTTCGGAGGACATGGCAAACCTCCCCGTTGATACCCGCCCTCCTGTCGGACGGTGAAATCATCTAGTTTAGAGGGCAAGTAGGGTATTTTCCACAATTATATATAAATCCCCAGCCGCAGGCAAGGAAAAACTTCACCTGCACAAATTCATATGATCCGCCATAAGACAGGCGGAGGGGACCACGTCGTACCCCTTCCCGGCCAGCTCGGATGCAAGGGAGGGATTCTCCGCGCCCGGCTGAAACCAAACTACCGGCTTCGGCGTAATCTTCTCCAGCGCTTGTGCTACCGCCCCCTGCCGGTCCGCCGCAAGAAAAAGGGCCACCACATCCACAGGCTCCGCCAGGGATTCCAGGTCCGGGGCGCAGACCCGTCCGGCAACCTCAGTCCCGGCATAGGCCGGATTAACCGGAAAGAGGGCAAACCCGGCGCCCGCCAGGTAGTTCATCACCCTGAAGACGGGCCTGTCAGCCTTCGGCGAAGCTCCCACCACCGCCACTCTGCACGGTTTGCACACTAATTTCTTCAGAATTTCTTCCTTGTTCAAGGGGCGCACCTCCGGGAACAGACTTGATTGTCTTGTATTATACCCCTTTCCGGCGCCGGGGATTACCCGAGGTGCGAGAATTTAACCCCGGGGGACAATTTTTCGAAAATGACATAAACGTTGATGAAGGGCCAAAATCCATGTATAATTCTAGCTGCTTTCCGGAGGGCTGTCCGAGCGGTCGATGGTGGTTGACTTGAAATCAACTGGGCGCAAGCCCCAGGGGTTCGAATCCTCTGCCCTCCGCCAAAATTTACCGCCGTTTTAGAGAAGGTTTGATTAACCTTTTTTAAAACGGCGGATTTTTAACCCGCAAAGCAGGCGTCCGCAACCTTCGCCGCAAATTAAAACCTTTCCGATGAAAAATCCTATGGGAAGCCCCCCTTATTGCAGTATAATATGTCTAATTTACTCATCTATTCATACTTCGAAGCAGTGCGCTGACGCCCATAATGAAACTGGCTATCCAAGGCATAGAGGCCGACCTCGGCGCCTAAAACGCCGACACCTTTAGAAGAACAGATAACCCGGCTTACCGGCGAGCTATCGGTGATGTTCAGCCGCTCCCGGGAGCTGGAGGACGAAATCCGCAAAATACTGGGGGCGCTGGGGTTTGAGATCTGACGCAAATAAACATTCATCGACGCCGGAGAAATCTGAAATCATCATATACCAATCTACCGATGGCAAGGCCAAAATTGACGTGCGGATGCAGGGCGAGACCGTATGGTTGACCCAATTACAGATGGTGGAGCTTTTCGGACGACACAAATCTGTAATTAGCCGCCATATCAATAATATTTTAAGCGAAGGCGAACTCGATGAAAAAGTGGTTGTTGCATATTTTGCAACAACCACTCCGCACGGCGCAGTAGAAGGTAAAACTCAAAAACGTAAAGTAATGCACTACTCGCTCGACATGATACTTGCCGTCGGTTATCGGATAAAGTCGCCCCGCGGAACACAATTCCGCCAATGGGCTACAAACGTCCTGCGCGAATATCTTCAAAAAGGCTTTAGCATGAATGATGACTTTTTGAAAAATATGGGCGGGGGACTCTATTGGAAAGAACTCCTTGACCGTATCCGGGATATTCGGACAAGCGAGAAGGTAATGTATCGTCAAATCCTTGATTTATACGCAACCAGCCTGGATTACAATCCAACCATGCCGGAAACGGTAGAATTCTTCAAGATCGTTCAAAACAAGCTGCATTACGCCGTAAGCGGCAGAACCGCGAGCGAAATTATTTTTGAAAGAGCCAACGCGGAATTGCCCTTCATGGGACTAACCGCTTTCAAGGGCAAAAGACCCGTGAAAAGCGAAGTCTCTATTGCAAAAAACTACATGACCGAAAAAGAACTATTCGCACTACGCCGCCTAACAAACGCATTTTTTGATATGGCCGAGCTTAAGGCTGAAATGCATGAACCCATGTATATGCGCGATTGGCTCGAAACACTGGATAAATTTACCAAGGATTTCGGAGTCGGCGTACTGGAAGGCCCCGGTTCGATTACCCATAAAACGGCGGTTGAAAAAGCGCACCGCGAGTACGACGCGTACAGGGCATCCCTGCCCGATACTTTAACAGACGTTGAAAAAGCCTATATTGAGACCTTAAAAGATATGCAGAAAAAACTAAAGGCCGGCGGTGGCGGAGCATGAAAGCCATTTTATCTGACCTGTGCAACTTTGTGGAAGGGAGTGTCAATGTAGCTGATTTGACTCGGAATACCTACATATCAACTGAAAACATGCTTCCCGACAAAGGAGGCATAAGGCCCCCCGCAGAGCTACCCAAATTAAAACCTTTCCGATGAAAAATCCTGTGAGAAACCGCCCTTATTACAGTATAATATGTCTAATTTACTCATCTATTCATACTTCGAAGCGCTGCGCTGACGGACGGTGCAAATATCCATGGCAAACGGCGGGAACAGCGACACTTTGGTGCCCATCACATGATGAAGTACGGCAAAATATACGGCGGAGCGGTAAAGTGGACCCGGTTGTCAAGACAAAAAATCACTGGTCTTCTAGCGCATCTTAAAGATAATTGCGACTATTTAATGTTAACCCCTTTACACCCTCTACCTGTGTAAACCTCCCAAGGTGTAAGGTAACCTAAAGCCTGATGTGGACGACTATGATTGTAGTGGTCAATGTACTCCGCCGTTGACCTGCGGGCCTCCCGAGGACTTTCGTAGTCCTTCAGGTAGACTTCCTCCTGTTTGTAGCTCCTCCAGAATCTTTCCGTGAAGATATTATCCATGCACCGCCCCCTTCCGTCCATGCTGATCTTTATGTTGCAGTCCTCCGACCGGATCCGGTCGATGTATCGACTGCTCGTGTACTGGCTGCCCTGGTCGCTGTTGATTATCATTGGACGAGCCATCTGAAAGGCGTCCTCAAGAGCCTCCACTACGAAGCCGGCGGAGAGCGTGTCCGAGAAGGACCAGGAGATTACGTAGCGGGAGTACCAGTCAAGGAATACCGTTAGATACATGAATCCCCCCTTTAGCCGAACATATGTAATATCGCTACCCCACGTGTGGTTCGGATGATTGATTTCAACCCCACGCAGCAGGTACGGGAATTTGGGGCTTTCATCCCCCGCGCTCAATTTCGGGCCGGGGTATATGGCTATTATCCCCATGTCCCGCATGAGACGCTGCACTCTCTTCCGGGACGCTCTTAAACCCTCTCTGGCCAGTATCGCCCCTATCCTCCTGGAGCCGTAGCAGGGCTGGTCCGTATGTATCTCGTCAATCCGCCTTCTTAACAGCAGCTCTTCCTCCGAGAGCGGCCTTGGGACGTAGTATAGTCCCGTTCTGTTCAATCCGAGCAGCCAGGCCTGCCAGGAGAGGGGAAGGTCTCTGTCTTCCCGGTCTATGAGCGATCTGCGCTCATGAAGTGAAAGAGTCGATACCGCATTT
>JAAYQT010000152.1 GCA_012519165.1 Synergistaceae bacterium | reverse complement strand
CCGTTCTGTCATCCCGAACGACGCGAAGCGGAGGAGGGATCTGGCTTTAAGGTTCTAAAACTGCGTGGCCCAAAACCCAAGTCCCTCCACGCCTCGTTTCGGTACTACGAGATATAAAGCGTTCGGGTCAATAAATCTACGCCCCGTCCCGTCCGAAGAACTCCTCCGGCCTGTAGCCGCCCCGTTCAAGGGCCGCTGAAAACTCCCTGTCGCCGTCGGTCAGGATCTGCTTCATGCCTCCCCTCGCGAGGCGTCCCCCTTCCATTATTATTTCGCCGTCCACTATGACCATGTCCACGTCCTGGCCGCTTGCGGCGTTCACCAGCTGTTCCACGGGGCTGAAGAAGGGGTAGAGGTGGGGCTGTTCCACGTTTACAAGGATGAGGTCGGCTATCTTGCCCGCCTCCACCGAGCCCAGGCTGTCCTCCATGCCCAGGGCTGCCGCCGCGTCGATGGTTACCATCTCAAGGACTTTTCGAGCAGGGAGCAGGCGGGTGTCGTTGAAGTAGTTCCTGTGGAGCAGCTGCCCTATGCGCAGGTCCTTCCAGAGGTCGAAGGTCCTGTCGGGGGCGTTGCCGTCGGTGGCGAAGACCACCCTTGCCCCTTCGTCCAGAAGCTCCGTCACGGGGCACCGGGCCCTCACGTGGGACTTCGTACTGGGGCCGGTGGCCACCGTTGCGCCGCTCCGGGCAAGGATCTTAACCTCCTCGGGGGAGATCCCCGTGCAGTGGGCCAGGGAGACGTCCGGGCCCAGGCACTCGGGGCAGTGTTTTGCTGCAAAGGCAATGCCGCCGCCGTAGGAGTGGCCGTGGAGCAGAACGCCATATTTTAGGGATATTTCCCTCATGGCCCTGATCTGCCGCACCGACTGCTCTTCAGTTAGGGCTTTTTCCGGCCCCAGGTTGGAGATGATGACCACTGCGTTAGTCCTGCCCCGGTTGACATTGTGCCACTTGCACACCGTGTTTTCGGTAATGGACAGAGCGTCCTCCAGGGTGAGGGATTTTTCGGCGAACCTGCCGTCCTGCCACCTCCCCGCCCTTTTGGGCCAGGCGCCGCCGGGAGCGCCCGTGCCTGAGAAGGTACGCGCCCCCAGGGACTGGGCGCCCTCGAAGTGGGCGTCAATGCTCTCCTGGTCGTGGATAAGGGGGCTGCCCCCGATGATGTTTACCGACGTGGTTGTTCCGAAGCGGATTTTCTCCGCCGCTGCGAGGCGGGCCTCGGCGTACCAGAACTCCGGGGTGGTGCAGCGGTAGTAGATGTCCTCCATCACGTCGAGCCAGTCGTCCACAATGCCGCTGCCCCTGGTGAAGGAGTGCCCTGCGTGGCAGTGGCAGTCAATGAGCCCCGGCAGAAGGGCCTTGCCGCGGCCGTCAATTTTCACCCTGGCCCGGGTTTCACCGCCGGGGGGCATTTCTCCAACTTCCGCAATCCGACCCTCCGTTACGGCGACGTAGCTGTTTTTCAGCACGGTCCCGGCTCGGTCCATGGTTACCACAACAGCGCCTTCAATAAGCAGATCGAACATGGCTTGCCTCCCTTTCTGCTTTTATCATTTCGCAGGGAGTATTTTAATAAATCCTAAGCCCCAGCTCCTCGCTCAGCCGCTTAAGCATGGCCAGCCCTGCGGCGGAGTTGCCTCTTTTGTCCAGCGCGGGGCCCCAGGCGCCTATGCCCATCTTCCCCGGTACCGCCGCCGATATACCGCCGCCCACGCCGCTTTTGGCGGGAATTCCCACCGACACGGCAAATTCGCCTGACCCGTCGTACATGCCGCAGGTAGCCATGATGGTGCGCACAATCCGGGCGGTCCCGCAGCTTGTGACCTGCTCGCCGGTGACGGGGTTTCTGCCCCCCGCCGCCAGGGTGGCGCCCAGTAACGCCAGGTCGGTACAGTCAGTCAGCAGGCTGCACTGCCTGAAGTAGACGTCCAGAATCTCCTCCACATCGCCCTCAAGGTTCCCCACGCTCTTCAAAAACCAGGCCAGGGCCCTGTTTCTGTTGCCCGTCTCCTTTTCTGACAGGTAGACGGCCTCATCGATTTCAAGGCCCGGTTTTGCCATGAGCCGGGCGGCCATATCCCGGACTGCCTCAAATTTTTCCCCGCCGTCAGTCCAGGGAAGAAGGGAGAGGACCGCAATTGCGCCGGAGTTTATCAGGGGGTTATGGGGCCTGTGGGGAGCGTCGGACTCAAGGCGCATTATGGAATTAAAGGGGTCGGCAAGCGCCGCCATTCCCACTGCCGAGAAGACTTTTTCCTCCCCCAGGGTCTCCAGAGCCAGGGCCAGGGACGCCACTTTGGATACGGACTGCATGGTAAAGGGGCTCCCGGTATCCCCGGCGGAGGCGGGTCCCGACGAGAGACTGTAGACAGAAAGCCCCGAGGCGTCCGCCCTTCCTTTGCCGAGTTCCGGTATGTAGGTGGCGACCCGCCCCGATTTCCATTCGTTACTGCATTCCCTCACTATTTTTTCGAGAAGTGTTTTCATTGCGCCTCCCCCTTTTTCTTTTTTGGGCCGTATTAATCTTTTCCCCCAGTATTGTATTACATTAGCCCTTCCAGATGAATACTCCCTACTTAAGGCCCATGGGTCGACGGCCGTCTGTGAGATAATTTCCTGTATCCGGCGTCGGGGGAGGGTTTGAAATAACCTCAAAAGAAGCGGAAAGAGCCCTTATTGAGAGCGAGAGAAGCAAATCTGTGCTGCTGTCCAACCTTCCCGGCATGGCCTACCGCTGCAGGCTGGACAGGCAGTGGACCATGGAATTTGTCTCCGAGGGCTGCCGGGAGCTTACGGGGTACTCCCCCGAGGATTTAGTGGAAAATAAAACCCTCTCCTACAACGACGTCATCGCGCCGGAGTACAGGGAGTCCGTCTGGGATAGCTGGGACAAAAATCTTGCAGGCAGGGAGCCCTACAGGGGCGAGTACGAAATTATTACGGCGTCGGGGGCCAGGAAATGGGTGCTTGAGACGGGCCAGTTTGTGCTGAACGACGAAGGCGCCGTGGAGGCCCTGGAGGGCATCATTATTGACATTACCAGGCGGAAGCAGTACGAGTACAGGCTGAAGCATATTATTGAGCACGACGCCCTTACCGGGCTGCCCAACCGCATTTACTTTGAGAAACTCCTCGGGCAGAACCGCTCCCGGGGCGCGGCAAACAGCGCCGTAGTGCTTGTGGAGCTTAATCATCTGAACGCCCTTACCCTATCCTACGGATACGCCTTCAACGAGCAGATCGTGATGGAGGCGGCCTCCCGGCTGAAAAGCCTTGTCACTGAGGGCAGACAGGTCTTCCAGGTCTCCCCGGAGCGGATGGCTTTCTATATGCCCGGCTGCGCCATGGAAGAGCCGTTTTTGCTGTGCAACGAAATAGCCGCTGTCCTCTCGCCCGTGCCCATGATTCATGCTGCGGGGTGCGGCCTGGGCGTGCTGAATTTCACCGGCCCGGACAAAGACGGCGACGAGATTTTGAAAAACGCCTCTATAGCCGCCGCCTGCGGGGGGATGAAGGGGACCTTCGGGGTATGCGTCTTCGACGGGGAAATGGAGGCAAAGGCCGAGCGGGAGCGGATTATCAAGGACGAAATAATTGCCTCGTCCCTTGACGGGGAACGGTCGTCCATCTTTGCCGAATTTCAGCCCATTGTAGACCTTAAAACTGGCAGAATCAGGAGCTTTGAGGCTTTGGCCCGAATGAGGGGGCCAAGGCTCGGACTTGTTCCACCGGTGGAATTTATATCGCTGGCGGAGGAGCTTCAGCTAATTGTGCCCCTTGGTAAAAGGATTTTGGCTTCCGCCTGCGTCTTTTTGGGGGAGCTAAAGCGGGCGGGGTTCGGGTACGTCAGCTGTTCCGTTAATGTGTCCGCCCTGGAGCTGGTAAGGGATAACTTTTTGGGCGACTTTTTGACCGCTTTGAGGGAGCGGGACATTCCCGCCTCGTCCCTGTGCCTGGAGGTCACCGAGTCCCTGGTGGCCTTTAACTTCGACCTTATCAACCGGAAGCTGGGTGAACTGAGAAGAATGGGGGCCGCCGTCTCCCTGGACGACTTCGGCACGGGCCAGTCCTCCTTTTTCAGGGCCAGGGACCTGAATGTAGACTATCTTAAAATTGCCAAAGACTTTACCGATAGAATTTCAGCATCATCCCGAAGCAGGCTGGTGACGGGCGATATTATCTCCATGGCGCACAAACTGGGGTACCGGGTGATCGCCGAGGGGGTGGAGCATGAAGAGCAGAGGCAGTACCTGGCCGACCACGGCTGCGACTACTTTCAGGGCTTTCTGTTCAGCAGGCCCGTCCCGCAGGAAGAGGCCCTGGAGCTGGTGAGGATTACGAATCTCCCCTGACGCGCCTCTTTTGTAGACTAATGTAACCTATTGATGTAATATCAAATATAAATCAGTGGCTGCTTCATAATCGGAGAAGGGCCGCCCTTTTGAGACGCGTGAAAATTCGGCCCGGCCCCGACGCAGGATTTAAAATAAAACGGGAGGTATTCATCGTGACGACAAAGATGTCTTTTACGGCAGCGGGAGATATGCTGGTACAAAGACGCCTGCCAGGCGGTTATCCGGGATTTGCGGAGATCGCCGCCGAGATTCAAAAGGGGGATTTCCGCTTTTTTAACCTGGAGACCACCCTTCACGACTACGAGACCTACGGCTCCCAGTACAACGGCGGCAGCTACCTGTGCGCCCCGCCCGAAGTACTG
>JAAYQT010000151.1 GCA_012519165.1 Synergistaceae bacterium | reverse complement strand
GGCGGCGTCCCCCGTCTTCCACGCCGACAGGATAAAGGCCCCCCTCTTCGTGGCTCAGGGCGCCAACGACCCCAGGGTTAAAAAGGCGGAGTCGGACCAGATTGTGGAGGCTCTAAGAAAACGGGGAGTTGACGTGGAGTACATGGTAAAGGACGACGAGGGCCACGGCTTCCATAACGAGGAGAACAGGTTCGAGTTCTACCGGGCCATGGAGCGCTTCCTGGCAAAACACCTGGGAAGCGCGGCAGAGTAACCTTTTTAAAAGAAGGGGCGGAGCCTCCCGGGCTCCGCCCTTTGCATTTAGTCGCCGCCCCGTTCTTTCTCCCTGAACCAGTCGATCCAGTAAAGGTCCGTCCTGCGGCTTGACAGGTTTCTCACGCTTCCCTGGAGGCGAAGCTCCTTTAAAAGCTCCACGTCCAGGTCGGCGATAAGAGCCATTTCCGTGTTGGGGGTGGCCTCGGCCGCCACTGCGTCATGGGGGAAGGCGAAGTCCGACGGAGTGAAAATGGCGGACTGGGCGTACTGGATGTCCATATTCTCCACCTTGGGGATGTTGCCCACGCTCCCTGCGATGGCCACGTAGCACTCGTTCTCGATGGCTCTTGCCTGGGCGCACCGCCTTACTCTTAGATAGCTGTTTTTCGTATCAGTCCAGAAGGGGATCAGCAGGAGGTCCATACCTTTGATGGCCAGGTACCTGGACAGCTCGGGGAACTCCACGTCGTAGCAGATAAGGATGCCCACCTTGCCCACGTCGGTCTGGAAAATCTGGAGGTCGTGCCCCCCTTGTAGCCCCCAGTACCTGTACTCGTCCGGGGTGATGTGGAGCTTGTACTGCTGGTCCCACGTTCCGTCCCTGCGGCACAGGTACGAAACGTTGTAGAGGCGGTTATTCCGCAGCTCCGGCACGCTCCCGGAGACTATATTAATGTTGTAGGAGACGGCCATCTCCACAAGGTTCTTTCGAAGGTCGGCGGTATAGCCCGCCAGGGACCTCATGGCCTCGGCCGGGTCCTCCTGGTCGAACCGGGCCAGCAGGGGGGCGTTGAACAATTCGGGGAATAGCATAATATCGGTGTTATACCCCGCCTGGGTGTCCACGAAGAACTCCACCTGCTGCAGGAAATCATCGAAGGATTCAAAGCTGCGCATCTGCCACTGCACCACGCCAAGGCGCATGTAGGTCTTCACCTTGGAGATGAGCCGCCTCTTCTCCTCGTAGTAAATATTGTTCCACTCCAAAATTACTCCGAAGCCCTTGGAGCTGTAGTCCTCGGGCCAGTACTTCTCCACTATTTTTTTATAGTGAAACTCATTGCTGATCTGGAATGTAAGGACGGGGTCCGTGACCTCGCTGTTTCTAACCATTCTTATATACTGCTGGGGGGTTTTCTTGTCCGCCCACTGAGCGTACCCGGGTATCCGTCCGCCAATGATGATGCCCTTAAGGTTCAGGGTTTCACAAAGCTCTTTGCGGGCGTCGTAGAGGCGCCTTCCCAGCCTTTTCTCCCGGTAGTCAGGGGAGACGAAGATATCGATGCCGTAGAGGTAATCTCCCTCGGGGTCGTGATTTTTAAGGGTTCCGTCGCCGATTACCTGCTCGTAAGTATGTCTGTCGCCGAAGCGGGAATAGTCGATGATAAGGGCAAAGGCCCCCGCCACGACCCGCCCCTTGTCTTCGATGCAGAGCTGCCCCTCGGGAAAGCGGGAGATCATGGCCTGAAACTGGTCCCGGTCCCAGGCTCCCCCCATATTCGGGTAAATCCTGTCCATTATCTGTTTTACTTCGTCGTAGTCCTCGGCGGTAAACTGGCGAAGTTCCAGTTCGTGTTCGTATTTTTTCCGGGCCACGGGCATCCGTCCTTTCAGCAGGAAGTGTCTTAAGCTAATATTATACGTTCGCGGGGGGTAGAAATATACAGGAAAAGAAGGAAAAGAGAAAACCGCCCCGGATCCTCCGGGGCGGTCTATCTGAAAGCCTGGTTACGGTTTCATCCTGTACAGTGAGCAGTCAGGGTTCAGGGGCTTTGCAGGGTCCTGGTACCTTACCTCATAGCACAGGCACGACACGGGCACCTCGTAGGGGCCGTGGACCATGCCCTCGGGCCGACAGGCGTAGTAACCCGGCGCCGCAGTTATTTTTTTGGCCGTATCCAGCATGTAACCCTCCAGGACAAAGACCTCCTCGCAGAAGTCGTGAACCTGGGTATTGGGGACTGACGCCCCGGCGCTGAATTTTACCAGCCTTGTCAGGTTGCCGGTATCAGGGTCCCAGGACAGGATTTTTTCAGAAATACCCTCCCCCGCCCCTTCCACCTTTCTCCACTGCCCCATGGGCAGGGAATCGCAGAACTCCATCTCGGGTTTAGCCATTATTTACCTCCCGGTTAAAATTTTTACAGTCCCAGGAAATTGGGCAGCCATGTGACGGTTGCCGGCACGTAGGTTATAAGCAAAAGCAGGATAAGCAGGGGGATGAGCATTATTACAAGGTCCTTAAACATCTCCCTGAGGGTCGTCCCCGCAATCTCGCAGGATACGAAGAGGCATACGCCGAGGGGCGGCGTGCACATGCCTATGGTGAGGTTCACCGCCACCATTACCCCGAAGTGAATCAGGTCGATGCCGAAGGTCTTCACCAGGGGCAGGAAAAGTGGCACAAAGATGGTGAGGGCGCTGGTGGTGTCGATGAAGGTGCCCGCAATAAGCAGGATTATGTTCATAACCATGAGGGCGCCCCACTTGGAGTCAATCACCTGGAGGAGGCTGTTGGTGATCTGCTGCGGGATCATTTTCACGGTCATGAACCATATGAAAAGGCTTGCTGTCATCAGAACGGTGAGGATTACGCCGTTGGTGATGGCGGCATCCACGAAAGCCCGGACAATCTTCTTCCACGACAGCTCCCTGTAGACTACTCCTCCAAGGAAAAGGGAGTAGGCCACGGCAATGGCGGCAGACTCGGTGGGGGTGAAAATTCCCGCCACAATGCCGCCGATAATAATCAGCGGCATGAGGAGGGCCAGGACGGCGTCCTTCAGCCCCTGCAACAGTTCCGCTCCCGAGGTCCGCTGCTCCCTTCCCACGTACCCCCGCCTCTTGCTGATGAGCCAGTTGGCTATCATGAGAAAAATTCCCATCAGGATGCCCGGTACTACCCCTCCCATAAAGAGTTTGGCAATGGACGTGCTGACTATTACGCCGTAGACCACTAGCGGGATGCTCGGGGGGATTATGGGCCCAATGGAACCCGCCGTCGCCACAAGGGAAGCGGCGTAGCTCCGGGAGTAGCCCTTGGCGATCATCTCGCTTATAAGCAGGGCCCCTATGGCGGCCGTAGCGGCAATGGCGGAACCAGTAACGGCGGCAAAGATCATGGAGGCCACGATGGCAACCATCCCCAGCCCCCCGGGCCAGTGTCCCACCAGTGACTCGGAGAAGTTGGTAATTCGCCTGGAGATGCCTCCCACCGCCATGAGGTTGCCCGCCAGGATAAACAGGGGGATGGCCACGAAGGCAAAGTTGTCTATGCCCGTGAACATCCTCTGAACAATTACTTCCAGGGGAAGCCCCATACCCATAAGCCCGGCAAGAGTGGTCGCGCCCAGGGAGAAGGAGATGGGAATTCCCAGAAGAAAAACGCCGAATAGCCCGGCAATCCAAAGCATGGTTCTAACCTCCGGCGGAAGAGGACTTTCCGCCTCTTCCGGCAATGCCGCCAAGGAGTTTCAGCGTATCAAGGATCAGGAAAGCCACCATGAAGACCGCCGTAAGGGGGATAACCCCGTAGACGTAGCTCATGGGGAAAAGAAGGTAGGGGGTCACCTGGTCGACGTTTGCGGTCATGAAGGTGAAGCTGTATCTCATCACTACCAGCAGAAACGCGCATACCACCACGTTTGAAAGAAGGTCAAACCACACCTTAAGCGCGGGGGGTACAACCTGGACCAGCACGTCGATATTGAGATGAGCTTTCCTGAATACCCCCACAGCCATGCCGAAGAACACGGAATAAACAAAGAAAATCCTGATTACGTCAGTAGCCCAGGGCATGGGAAGCTGAAACACGTACCGCTGGATTACCTGACCAAAGGTAACGGCAAAGACAACCGCAAGGCAGATCCCCGTCAGGACGGAAAAAAACGACTCAATTTTTTTCAATGGCTAACACCTCTGGCTTCAAAAAGGCTCCGGGGAGGACCTCCCCGGAGCCTTAGGAGAATTATTTTACGTCGGAGATATAGTCCTTAATCTTTTGGACGAGGGCCTCGGGCACGGAATCCGCAAGCACCTTGTGCAGGTCCTCGGTGGCCTTTGCGAAGGCGGCCTTATCCGGGTTCTCCTCTACTTCTACGCCCGCCTTCTTGATAACCTCAAGGCGTTCTTTATCCATTTCGGCAAGCTTCGCCCTCTGGAGAACGGCCGTCTCCAGGGCGGCTTCCTTCAGGATTGCCTGGTGCTTCGGGTCCAGGCCGTTAAACCACTTGGGGTTTGCAAGCACCATAGCCGGTTCGTAGGTGTGCCCGGTTAGGGAGAGGTATTTTTGCACCTCGTAGTACTTCATGGAGTAGATGGTGGCCACGGGGTTCTCCTGGCCGTCCACTACCTTCTGCTGCAGGGCCGTGTAGAGCTCGCCGAAGGGGATGGGAGTTGCAACGGCGCCAAGGCGCTTCATAAACTCGATCCAGATCTTGGACTCCTGCACCCTTATCTTCAGGCCTTCCATGTCTGAGGGGACCTTTATGGGCCGCACGTTATTGGTCATATTTCGGAAGCCGATTTCGCACATGGCGAGGTTTTCGAAGCCCTTGGCCCTCATAATATCTGTGATTTCTTTGCCTATTTCTCCGTCGATAGCATGGTAGACCTGCTCTTTTGTCTCAAACAGGAAGGGGATTCCGAAGACCTGGAGCTCCAGTACGAAGCCGGCCATGTTGCTTGCGGCCACCGAGCTCATCTCTATGGTCCCCATGCGGACTCCCTCGGCCAGGTCCCGCTCGCCGCCAAGCTGGGCCTGGGGGAAAATGTTGACCT
>JAAYQT010000150.1 GCA_012519165.1 Synergistaceae bacterium | reverse complement strand
TCGGCGTGGCGTTCCTCCACCATGGAGGGCCACATGGACCAGCAGCCGTCCACCACTCCCCTGGCCAGGGCGTTATAGACTTCCGCCCAGGGAATGGTCTCCATGGTCATGCCGGTGCCGGCGCCCATGTTTTCAAGGCAGCGCACGGAGGCCAGGGAGGAGGATACCCTCATCTTAAGGTTCTTGAGGTCGTCGGGATGCCTGAGGGCCCGCTGGTTGTTGCCTAGTCCGTAGGCGCCCTGGCCGCAGCTGAAGAGCATCTGAATGCCAACTTCGTTCCAGGCCACCTGCATAACCTTGAAGATAACCCCGTCGGGGTAGGCATAGGCAATCCTGGCCTCGTCGAAGGTGCTGACTGTCCAGGGCATCCAGTTCATCATTCCGCCGGGGATGAGGTTTACGTAGGGCGAGAGGGCGGCAATCTCCGTGCTGCCGTCCCGCACGCCGTGGAAGGACTCGTCGTGGGTGCCCAGCAGGCCGTTGGGGTGCAGGGTAATCTCGATATCGCCGTTGGTGTATTCCTTCACCTTATCGCAGAAGAGCTGGTAGCCTTTGTCGGCCACGGGACGGGTCCAGGGCTGGGCGAAGGACCACTTGTACTTGGGCGCCGCTGCGGCAGCGCCGGCAACTATGCAGATAAGAAGGAATGCCATGGTAGCGCGTTTGAAGAATTTATTCACTCTTTGTCCCTCCTTGGGATAAGGCGGCATGTTCGCCGCTGAAATAGGGGTGGTTCTCCAGGCCTCTCTCAACAACTCGTTTAGTTCTCAACGCCCTTTCCGCATCACCTCTCCTGCGGCCTCTCCCGTGAAGGAACCGCCTTCAAGGGTCATGACGCCGTTTACGAACACGTAGTCCATCCCCGAGGCAAGCTCGGTGGGGTTTTCGTAGGTGGCGTTGTCCCTGACTTTTTCCGGATCGAACACAAGTATATCAGCATCCATACCCTCCCGCACCAGGCCTTTTTGCTGCATTCCGTACCGGGCGGCGGGCATGGAGGTCATCTTGCGGACCGCCTCCTCCAGGGACAGGACCTTCTCCTCCCTGACGTACTTCGCAATAACCCTCGGGTGGGTGCCGAAGCTTCTGGGATGGGCCCCAGCCCCCTCAGCGGGGGGGATGGAGTCGGCGGCCACCATCACTGCCGGGTGGGCCATCACCGTTTTAATATCCTCCTCGCCTATGGCGGCGTAGCAGGCCAGGTCGTTACCCTTGTTTGCCTCGATTATCCGAAAGGCCGCCTCCACGGGGTCCGTCCCCATGGCCGACGCAATTTGGGCGATGGTTTTACCCTCCCACCGGGGCGTTTCGGGGCAGTAGACCACAAGGGCCCCTTCAGGGCCGCCGCCGTGGCGGAGCATGCTCTCCCAGCCGCAGGGTTTTGACATGTCCAGGGAGTCCTTTATCTCACGGGCAATCGCGGCCCTTGCGGCGGGGTCCGCCAGACGCCCGCATATGGCGGCCACGCCCCCGGCCTGGGCCGCAGGGGGAAGGCAGGCGCGGACGCTGGTACTGCAGTTGTCGTAGGGGTACTGGTCTAAGGTTACATCAATGCCGCACGCCCTGGCGTCGTCAACCATCTGGAGGGAGGTTTTTACCAGCCCCCAGTTATCCCTGCCCAGGGCCTTGTGGTGAGAGATCTGCACGGGCACGCCCGTCTTCCGGCCCAGCTCGATGGTCTCGGCCACGGCCTCCAGGAGGTCTCCCGATTCGCTCCTCATGTGGCTAAGGTAGATGCCGCCCGTCTCGGCCAGGACGCCTGCAAGAGCCCACATCTCCTCCCGGGGGGCGTAGACTCCCGGAGGGTAGATGAGGCCGCTGGTGAGGCCGAAGCTTCCGGCCTCCATGGCCTCCCTCAGGTGTGATTTCATCAGTTCAAGCTCCTCCGCCGTTGCGGGCCGGTCCTCAAAGCCCATGACCGCAGCCCGGATGGTCCCGTGGCCCGCGCAGGACGCAAAGTTAACCGCCAGAGGCAGTTTTTCCAGCTCGGCGAGCCATTCGTCGAAGGTCTTCCAGTTCCAGGGGACCTCCGTCCCGGCCATGATGAATCCCAGGTAGGATTTCAGCAGCCCCGCGTACTCCTGGTTTACCGGGGCGGCGCTCTGGCCGCACTGGCCCGCCACCTGGGTGGTCACTCCCTGGCAGAGTTTGGAGAGCATTACAGGGTCCCTGAAGACGACGAAGTCGGAGTGGGTGTGAGCGTCTATGAAGCCGGGGCTCAAAACCCTGCCCCCCGCATCGATAGTGCGGGCCGCGCTCTTCCCGGCCAGGCGGCCTATTTCCGCAATTTTACCGCCCCTTACCCCGACATCCCCCCGGTACCACGGGCCGCCGCTTCCATCGATGATCTTTGCATCCAAAAACAGCGTATCAAACAAAATGCGCGCCTCCCTTTAAAAATTTTTGCGCCGCTTGCGCGGGCAACATCGAAAATATATCATCCCTTTAGCATTCTAGCATGTATTACGGGTCTTGTGGCAGGCCCGGGCATAGTATAATTCTTTGCGTTCCCGTATATTTTAGCGGGAAAAGATATAATCGCCATGAGAGGGAGGTGATTTTGCGTGACGGACGAGATAACCCTTGAAGAGCTGGCCGGACGGATGGGGGGCGACAGTTCGGCGCCTCACTATATAGCCGGGGTTCTGCGGGAGGCCATCTACAGGGGGATTTTGCCCGAGGGTCAGCCCCTTCACCAGGCGCAGCTCGCCCTGAGGCTGGGCGTTAGCCCCATTCCTCTGCGGGAGGCGCTGAGGCTGCTGGAGACGGAGGGGCTGGTAGCATTCCAGGGCTACCGGGGGGCTGTGGTCACCACTCTTTCGGTGGAAGAGGCCAGGGAGCTTTACGAGATGATCTCCGCCCTGGAGACAAACCTGCTTCGGATAGCCTTCCCCCGGATAACCAGGCGAATTGCGGACGACGCCGGAAAGATCCTCGACATGATGGACGGGGAGGAGGACTGTATCCGATGGCGGGACCTGAACCAGATGTTTCACAATATGCTCTTCGAGCCTGCCGACAGGCCCATCACCCTGGATACCCTGGCAAGGCTCCGCCAGAAGACGGACCGCAATATCCGCATCCACCTTGAATCCATGAAGGAGGAATCCCAGCGGCAGCACAGGGAAATTCTGGCCGCCGTGGCCGAGGGCGATTCCAATGGCGCTGCGGCGGCCTTGGCGGATCATCTTGCATACACCTCCAACGACCTTCAGTCCTGCATGAGGCGGGGCCAGGGCGAGCGGAAAAAGAAGTAGGTGCATGGGGAAGCGCACTAAATTAAATGACATATGATAAGGAATGTCCGCAGTAGATTTTTTAACGCGTTTCCCTTATAATAGTAAGCAGTATATTAAAATAGCGTTTTACAAAAATGAGGGAGGTAGTAAGTATGAAAAGAGCGGTAATGATTTTACTGGTATTTGCGCTGGTTCTTTCCATGGGAACGGCCGGGTTTGCGGCAGATAAGAAGACCTACAATCTCAGGATTGCAATAGCGGTCAACCCGCCCCACCCCTGGCACGAGGCTGCCGATTTTCTGGTGAGGGAGCTTGACGCCCGCACCGACGGCGCTATTAAGGCGAAGGTCTTCGGCGGTTCCCAGCTCGGCTCCGAGGAGACGGTCTTCGAGGAGATGAGGCTGGGCACCGTGGATATGCTCGTAGGCGGGGCCACCACCCTGGTTACCTTCGTGCCCGAGCTGGGCATCCTGAACCTGCCCTATTTCTACGAAAGTATAGACCAGTTCAGGAAAGTTATGGACCCCCGGGGCCCTGTAGTCAACAGGTTCCGCGAGATCTACGAGGAGACGGGCTACGGAGTTAAGCTCCTGACCCTGGGCGGAGGCGGCACAAGGGTTATGTCCAACAACATCAAGACCATAACCCACCCCGACGACGTTAAGGGAATCAAAATGCGGGTTCCCAACAACCCCGAGGACGCCAAGCTGTGGAGCGAGGCGGGCGCCATAGTGACGGCCATGCCCTGGAACGAGATCTACTCGGCCCTCCAGACTGGCGTCATCAACGCCTTCGAGAGCACCCTGTCGGCCTACTACGGCAGCAAGTTCTTCGAGGTGGCCAAGAATATGAGCAACACCCAGCACATCATCATGACCAGCCACCTTCTCATGAGCGAGATCTCCTGGAAGAAGCTGCCCGAGGAGTACCGTCAGCTGATTGACGAACTCTCCGACGAAGTGTCCCGCATCTTCACCGACAAGGGGCTGGAGTTTGATAACAAGATCATCAAGGAGATCCAGGAGAAGTACGGCGTAACCGTCTCCGAGGTGGACAAGGCGGCCTTTGTAGAGAAGTTCTATCCCCTTCACGACGAGCTTGCCGCCAGGGGCAAGAACGAGGATCTTCTGAAGCTCCTTCGCGAAACCAAGGAAGCCGTTTCCAAGTAGCCGTAACGCAAATATAAAACCAGTACTGCAGGATGGCATTGGGGATACTCCCCCAATGCCTCCTTTATAAAAGGAGTGAGACCCGTATGGGGGCCTTAAAAAAACTGAACGACGGCTTATGCGCAATTCTCCAGGCAATTTGCCTTATTCTGGTGCTTATTTTTACCGTGACCGTTATTTTCCAGGTTGCCGCCAGAAACTACCTCATGATCTCGGTACCCTGGACTGACGAGGTGTCCGTAATTCTGTTCATCTGGTCCGTGTTCCTCGGCGCCGCAGTGGGCCTCAGAAAGAGAAGCCACTTTCTGGTGGACCTCTTCCCCGAGTCGTGGAAGAAGACCAACTCCTTCTTCGACCTGTTCTCCAGCTTTTTGGTCCTGGGGGTGGCGGTGGTCCTTCTGTGGGGGGGCTCTATTTTCTTTAAAATGGGGATAAAACGAAACTTCAACTCCATTATAGTCTCAAAGTCGTGGCTCTTTGTGTCCATGCCCATTTCCGCGACATGCATGGTTCTCTTCTCCATTGAGAATATTGTCAACGATATAAAACGGTTTAAAGGATTTCTTAAGGGAGGCGAAGCATAATGGATCCCCTTCTTCTTTTGATGGGAAGTTTTTTCATCCTGATAGCGATCCGCGTACCGGTGGCCTTTGCGCTGGCCATCTCCTCCCTGGCGGTTATAATTCAGCTTGACCTGCCCTTTGTCACCGTGGTCAACCAGATGTTCACGGGGATTGACTCCTTCCCCCTGCTGGCGGTGCCTTTCTTCCTGATCCTGGGGCGGCTGATGAACGACGGCGGCATTACGGAGCGGCTGCTTAATGTATCCAACGCCTGGGTGGGGCACATCAAGGGCGGCCTGGGACACGTCAACGTGCTGGTGAGCATGCTCTTTGCCGGCCTGTCCGGCTCCTCCGCCGCGGACACCGCCGGCGTGGGCGGAATGCTGATCCCCGCCATGCTCAAGAGCGGCTTCGACAAGGACTTCACCGTGGCAATCACCGCCTGCTCCTCGGTGCTCGGCGTTATCATCCCCCCCAGCATCATGATGGTGCTTTATGGCGCCATGGGCCAGGTCTCGGTGGGCGCCCTCTTCCTGTCGGGCGTGGTTCCCGGCATCCTCATAGGCTTTACCCAGATGGGCTACACCTACTATCTGTCCAAGAAGCGGGGCTATCCGGCCCTTCCCAGGATGCCCTTCAAAGAGAAAATGACCACCACTATGAAGGCCCTGCCTCCCCTTACCATCCCCCTGATTATCCTGGGCGGCATTACGGCGGGCGTGTTTACCGCCACCGAGGCGGCGGCCGTGGCCCTGCTGATCGGAATAATCCTGGTCTACATCGTCTACAGGGAGAGCCCCATGAAGGAGATCCCCTCCATCTTCGGCGAGGGCGTGGTAATGTACTCCCTCTCCATCTTTGCAGTGGCCACGGCCTGTGTC
>JAAYQT010000149.1 GCA_012519165.1 Synergistaceae bacterium | reverse complement strand
TACCGACCGGTTTTCGGTGAACCGTTGCGGTGAAGAGGCAGCCGTCACGATCGTCGGTAAAAGTGATGTCGGGCCACTGGTCCAACGCTCGTTTGATCCCTGATCCCAGTCCATGGTACGGCAGCAATCCTTTGGCGACATAGGAGACTAAAATCGGGTTACGGATGTTGGAGTTGCCGGTTCGAATCTTCTCCACCGTCAGGTTATTGGGCAGATGGCCTGGACTAATGATCTCGATGCGGTTATCGAAGATAAAGAGGCGGATGGGCGCGCTGATCAGATAGTCCCGGTGCGCCAGGGCGTTGACCAGGAGTTCTTCGAAAACCGTTTCGGGCACTTCCGGCAGACCCGGTGCATTTACACCACGCCCGGCCTGCACCTTATGGAGATTTCGCATTACAAAGGCGAGAGCGTCGTAGAAGATTTTTTGCAGAGGCCCGTAAAAATCCTCCGTATCCAGGTAATCGGTCGCGTGAATCTCGTTGCCGGGGTAGCGAATGGCCCTGAGTACAAATTGAGGGACAATAAACTCGGGCTGCTCGGCGAATAGCAACACGCCGGCCAGGTTCAGTTTTCCGTCCTCGGCGGCCAGGTTCATATTTTGCAGCAACAGGGTCAGCTCGGCGGGATTCTCCGGATAGTCCTGCCTGTACACATCTCGCAGGAAGTCGCGGAAACGAAGTTTATCCAGCTTGTCAATTCCCGCCCTGGTCGGCAGTTCGTCGGCATGGAACTGATCGGTCATCTGAAACAGACGGCGGAGTTCTTCCTTTGAGTTAACCCGCCGTTTGTCCACTCCGGCCTTGAGCCAGATTACCCCGTTCTTGTCAAAGTACGGCTTGTCTATTCCCTTTGGAACCGTCAGCAGGATGACAACGCGACCGCTGTCAAGCGCTACATTTTCTGTCCGGACGGCCAGGGGACTGCGCACCAGGTGACTGGCGGCGTTGCTGATCAGCTGGTTGATTCTGCCAACATCCTTCAGCGATAATCCTGGCATGGAGCCATCATCGGCAACGCCAATGAGAATGGTTCCGCCCTCGCTGTTAGCGAAGGCAACCATTTCTGCTGCCAGGGATTCGGCATTGGTTATCTCCGTCTTGAACTGGGTGGCGCTGTCCTCGCCTCTGGCTGCAAAATGGCGGAGTTCATCAATGCCCGTATTCCTGAAATCCGTCATTTCCGGAGTCCTCCTTTGCTTATCAGCTCTGGTAAACGGTAAGTAATTATGTCCTGATAAACCGGGATAAACAAAACTACAGAATATATTATAACTGCTCGGCGAAACTAGATGTGCAAAAAAATAAGAACGGCATGGCCATTGTTGAGGCCATGCCGCCAGTTTTACAGTCAATGCCTTTTAGGGCCTTGCCCTGCCTACTTCTCCCGCTCGTCCAGGATGTCCAGGACGGTCTGTTCGATGGCGCCCATGCTGGAGGCCACTTTTGCGGCGTTGATGATGGTCTCCTCGATGTCGTCCCCCACCACTCCCTGGGCGTCCATGGTGACGCCTTTTGAAGCCAGGACTGCGGCGTGGTAGGCCTCTATGGCCCCCGTGCCCACTTTGAAGGCGCAGGACTCCTTCGCGCCGTCGCAGAGCATCCCCAGGAGGTTGGACACAATGGAGGATACGGCCGCTTTTGCCTTGTTCATGTCCTCCGTCATAAGCCAGGTTATTCCGGCGGCGGCCCCGGCCCCGGCGGCGAATGCGCAGCCGCAGGTGGAGCTGAGCCGCCCCGTGCGGCTCTTAACGTAGGCGGTGGCCAGGTGACTCACAAGCAGGCCCTTGGCAATCTGGCTGTCGGTCATCTTTTCTTGGCGGCCGTAGAGGGCCACGGGAATTACTGCAGTGATGCCGTGGTTGCCGCTGCCTGCGCTGCTCATGACGGGCATGGGGATTCCGCCCATCCGGGCGTCGGAGGCGGCTGCGCTCCAGGCCTTTATCCTGGTGCCCAGGTCTGCCTTGTAGGCCTCCGGGGAGACCTCCCTGATGGAGCGGCCCACGCCGAGTCCCACGCCCTCCTCGAAGCCTTTTTCCGCAATGGCGAGGTTCATGTCCACGCCCTGCATAAGGAAGGCCTCGTCTTCGGAGTCTATGCCGTCCGCCAGCTTCATTACTTCGTCCCAGGTCATGGAGGTTATAATCTCCGCGGCCGAGCAGCATCCGCCGCCCGCCCCTGCGCCCGAGCTTACCGTAACCTTGCCGTCGCGGGTGACTTCCACGATGTTGGCGTGGCTCTTCTCGATGATGCAGGTTGCGGTGTGGCCGCCTCCCGACACCTCGGCCCTGACGTAGACCCCTGCCACGTTGCG
Source organism: Synergistaceae bacterium (assembly GCA_012519165.1). Lineage (GTDB taxonomy): Bacteria > Synergistota > Synergistia > Synergistales > Aminobacteriaceae > Aminivibrio. Next base: position 205 of record JAAYQT010000149.1, on the reverse strand, counting down.
GTCTACCTTGATGGATACCCTTCCCTCGGCCAGGAGTTTTTCCGCGTTCTTGGCGGCGGGGCCGCTCTCTTTGAGCACTTCAAGGCCCCACTCCGATTTGCCCGACAGAAGGGCTAGGGCGGCGGCCACGTCGTTGCCCTTCAGGCCGTCCGTCCCGGGGATGCCGACGGTAGCCCCGTTTTTGAATACGTTGGAGCTGAGCAGT
>JAAYQT010000148.1 GCA_012519165.1 Synergistaceae bacterium | reverse complement strand
TCACCTCGATCTTCGCCTCCTCGGTGGTAACGTGTACGTAAAGGCTGGCGAAACGGTCCAGGTGGAGGTCCCAGTGGTAGTTAATCAGCGACTCCTCTTTCTTGTTTCTCTGCCTGCCGGGAGAAATGCATTCTTTGAAAAGGTCGAAGTTCTTCTCCTTTATCGAGGCCGCAAAAATCTCCACCAGCCCCTCGGGAGTCACGTCATCGGGGATTACCCGCACCGTGTAGAGGGGCGCCTTGATCTCCTCCATGCGCTCCTCGCCGGCGAAGTTCCCGCCAAGCTCGCTGTCGGCCTCGTAGAAGGCGAAGGTGTGGCCCGGAATGTAAAGGGCCACCGGGGTGACCACCCACCCCCAGCGGGCGGTTATGGTCTTGACCTTCTCCGCCTGGGGGATGACCATTTCCACGCCCGTAACCCGGCCAAGCAGGGTCCACTTGCCCTCTTCGGGCAAATCCCTGTTGATGAGGCGGCGATAGCGTTTTACGGCCTCGTAGGGGCCCAGCCAGCTGCGCCCGGAGATCTCCACGAAATAGTAGCCCTTAGTCCCCGACCCCACGGAAACAAACTCCCTGCCCAGGTCGATGAACTGGTTGGCGGGGTACTCGAAATCGTCCAGTATCACGTAGCTGCCCCTGATATCCTCAATGGAAACCGTGTTTTGGTCGGGCGCGGGGAAGGGTTTTTCTATGGCCATGGGCCCCTCCTGCACCGACTTGACAAACTCCTTCCACTCCTTGTCGGCAAGGTCGCCGAAGAGCTTTTTGAGCTTCTGCTCGTTTTCCCTGTAGGCCAGCATCTCGGGGGTTATCTCCATAAAGTCGCCTTTGCTTCTCATCAGCGCAGCCCGGCCCCTCTGGAAGAGCTCTTCCACTTCCCCGTCGTCGGGATACTTCTCCTTCAGGTCCCTGATCCTCTTCAGAGCCTCGTTCTCTTCGTAGCCCAGCTTGAAGGGCTGGCCTTTGTACTTTTCAACCTTCTCCTCGAATTTTTTCAGGAAGAACTCCGTCCTGGTAATGTCGTTTTTCGCAGGCTTTTCTGCGCACTCGGCCGTCAGAGGCGCAAGGCCAAGGCAGATAAACACCGCTAAAACCAATGCGGCCAGTACCTTTGTCAGGTCTTTCAAAATCATTGCCGTCCATCTCCCTTCTGCTTGATGTCAGATTCGCCTTGTGTTCTGATTCGTCAGTAAAATATTACCTCAAAAATGCTTTTTCGTCCTCTCCCCTAAAGCAGGAAAGCGGGGTGGTATTTCCCACCCTGCCGAAAACGACCGGGCCGCCTCCCTGTTCCGCCCGGGTTCCCTGTGTGGTATTCTGTTAACCGGCGGCATAAAATAAATTTAATTTAGGAGGGATCTTGTATGTCAGTGAAAAATGCCATGACGATTGAATTTCTGAAATCCGCCTACGGCGGGGAGAGCATGGCTCATATGCGCTATCTAAGCTGGGCGGACAAGGCCGACAGGGAGGGCTTCCCCAAGACGGCCAGGCTGCTCCGGGCCGTGGCCT
>JAAYQT010000147.1 GCA_012519165.1 Synergistaceae bacterium | reverse complement strand
TGGCCCCCCGTTTGCCTATTACCCTGCCCACGTCGTCCGGAGCGACCCGTATGGTGACTGCCGTCACGCCTCTCTCGTCGGTCTCCGCCTCGACCCGGACCTCATCGGGGTTGGTGACCAGCCTTTTGACTATAAAGTCGACGAGCTCTTTGTAGTCGGGCATGGCTATTCCGCCTGTTTTTTGCCGGCTTCGAACTTTTCCCAGACGCCCGCTTTCTTAAGCAGGCCCCTGGCCGTGTCCGAAGGGGACGCTCCCACGGAGAGCCAGTACACGGCCCTCTCCTCGTTGACGGTGATATTTGCTGGTTCCGTCATCGGGTCATAGGTGCCCAGGAGCTCGATAAATCTTCCATCCCTCGGGGAGCGGGAGTCCGCTACCACCAGTCTGTAAAACGGGGCCTTTTTCCGTCCATGACGGGCAAGGCGAATTCTTACTGCCATATGCCGTACACCTCCTGTAAAATGCCGGCCCCGGGGGCCGGAAAACGCGTTTCTTTTTAGAATTTAAAGCCGCCGCCCCCGAAGAGTCCCTTGGGTAGCCGCAGTCCTTTTCCGCCTTTGCCAAACTGCTTCCAGAGCTTTCGCATCTGTTCGTACTGGGCAAGAAGCTGATTTACCATCTGTACCGTAGTTCCTGACCCTGCCGCAATTCTGCGCCGCCTGCTTCCCTTTATTATCGCGGGCTCCCGGCGTTCCTCCAGGGTCATGGACTGGATGATGGCCCTTGAGCGGCCCAGTCTTTTAGGGTCAAGATCCCCCGCCGCCCCCTTCATTCTGCCAAACCCCGGCATCATTTCAAGCACTTTTTCCAGGGGACCCATTTTTTCTATCTGCTCAAACTGAAGAAGAAGGTCTTCCAGGGTGAATTTTTTCTTCTTAAGGTTTTCGGCAATCTTCTCAGCGGCGCCGCCTTCGCTCAGCTCTTTGATTTTTTCCGCCAGGCCCATGACGTCGCCCATTCCCATGATCCTCTGGGCCATTCTCTTCGAGTCGAAGACCTCCAGGGCGTCCGTACCCTCTCCCACGCCGGCAAGCTTTACGGGCACGCCTGTGACCTGCCGGATGGCGAGGGCGGCGCCTCCCCTGGCGTCTCCGTCCAGCTTCGATAAAACCACCCCCGTGAGGGAGAGTTTTTCGTGGAAGGAGGAGGCAACTTTAACCGCTTCCTGACCCGTCATGGCGTCCACCACAAGAAGAATTTCCGCGGGGGGAAGGAGGTTTTTCATGGCCGCAAGCTCGTCCATAAGCTCTTCGTCGGCGTGAAGACGGCCTGCGGTATCAAGAATTATAAGGTCGTGCAACCTTGAGGCGGCGTAGTCTACCGCTCCCCTGACCACGGCCAGCACGTCTTTTTCGCCCTTTTCGGGCCCGTAAAAGCCTATTTTGGACTGCTCCGCCAGGATCCTTAGCTGCTCCACCGCTGCGGGCCTTCTAAGGTCGCAGGCAACTACCAGGGGCTTGTGGGCCGGGGAGAGTTTCCTGGCTATTTTTACCGCGCTGGTCGTTTTTCCCCCTCCCTGGAGGCCCACCATAAGGTAGACCGTGGGAGGTTTGGGCGATATCTTAAGGGGGACCGGCTCCGTGCCCATGAGGGCTGAAAGCTCCTCGTAGACTATGGCTGTTATCTGGTTTGCGGGCGTTATGGATTCCAGGACCTCCCTGCCCACCGCCCTTGCCTTTATGGAATCGACGAGGGATCTGACCACCTTATAGTCCACGTCGGCCTCGAGCAAGCCCCGGCGGATCTCCCTCATGGCGACGTCCACGTCCTGCCCGGTGAGCCTGCCCTTGCCCCTCAGTCCCTTGAATATTGAATCAAGCCGTTCGCGAATCGCATCAAACATTGCCGTCTTCCTCCGCTGATGATCTTCCCTCTCCCCTGCCGCCGCTTTCTCCGAGGGCCTGCCGTAGAGACCTGATCTCCTCTTCTAAAAGGGCTTCCCTTCTGTGGAAGCCAAGCAGCGACTCCAGCTCTTCAAGCCTGTCCCTGCTCCTGGTGATGAGATCGTGAACGGCCTGTCTGCTCGCGCCGAGTTTCTCCGCCATCTCCGATAGGGAGAGATCGGAAAACTCGTGGAGCTCCCAGGCCTCTCGCTGTTTTTCAGTCAGCAGGGGGCCGTAGATGTCATAAAGCTGATTAATGAAAAGCCTTCTGGAAAGCATAAATTCGTCCCTGGCCAATACTCCGCCCTCCGCCTATCCGAAACAGGGGGATTATAGACGACTCCGAAAGGCGTGTCAAGAAGAAAATCTTTACAGCTCAAAAAGGGGCGGGGATGGACAAAGAGCGCTTTTGTTGTCATTATAATCTACCATGGTATGAAAACGCCGGAGTCGGGAGAGGAGTTGTTAAGCATGAAGAACACTCAATTCGAGGAAGCAAGAAAACGGCACTGGAAAATTATGGGCGAGGCCCTGGTAAAAAATTTGACGGACAAAGGGTTTGACGCAGTCTATACCGGGTCTGCGGAAGAAGCCCTGGAAAAAATTCTGGACCTTATTCCGGACGGGGCCTCGGTGGGGGTTCCGGGAAGCGTTACCATCCGGGAGGTTGGAGCCATGGAGGCGCTGGAGAAGAAGGGCTGCTCAGTGATTCATCACTGGGATCCTTCCCTTACCGGTGAAAACAGGCTCCAGAGGCTACAGGACGAGCTTCTGGCCGATTTCTACTTAACCAGCTGCAACGCCGTTACCAGGGACGGCATGATAGTGGGCATAGACGGAAACGGCAACAGGGTCAGCGGCATGGCCTGGGGAAAGAACACCATCATTTTCGTAATCGGGATGAACAAGGTGGTGGGAAGTATTGACGAAGCCGTATCCCGGACAAGGAATACTGCGACGCCTCCGAACGCCATGCGGCTTAACATGACCCTTCCCTGTACGAAAGCCGGCCGCTGCGTCGACTGCAACTCGCAGGAAAGGGTTTGCAGGGCCCTGCTTATCCTGGAGCGGGCAACGGGGGGAAGAAAATCCCACGTAATAATGGTAGGTGAAAGCCTGGGCTTTTAGGTCCTGAATTTAGAACGGAAGCGGTGTTTTTAACCGCTCTTTGGTGTACACTGATACCGTAATGACCTTTGTCTGGAGGGGAAGAGCATGTCCAACCGGGGGAAGATAGGGATCATTCTGGCGGGCGGCCAGATCGGCATGAAGTACAGCGATCAATCCAGGGGGTGGCAGCCGTCCGTTGCCGCGGAGGAGATGTCCTCGTGGCTTACCCCGGAGATGGCGGAGAAAGTTTTTTTTATTGACTGGAGCCGCCAGCCCAGCAGCCACTATACTATACGAATGACCGCAGACCTGGTCCAGGTTCTTTCAAAAACCGTGGTAGACGGCGCCGACGGCATTGTAGTCGCCTGCGGAAGCGACACGGTGGAAGAAATGGCATACCTGACCGACCTTTACTGGGCCTACCCGCAGCCGGTGATATATACGTCGGCCACCCTGCCCTCTGACAGCAGAGGCGCCGACGGGCCCCTTAACCTGTACCAGGCCGTCCTTGCCTCCCTGTCAAAAGAGTGCTGGGGTATGGGCGTACTGGTATGCCTCCAGGACCAGCTCTTTTCGGCCTCGGAAATAATGCAGACTGCCAATCAGCGAAGGGACGGTTTTGCCGCTCCCGACCGGGGCCCGGTAGCCCAGTTTATCGGGGGCAGGGTGGACGTCATAAGGCAAAAACGCAGGCCCAAGGTTTTGGAAGAAAAAGGAGGGCCGGCCAGGGACGTAGAGCTTCTTTACGCCTATCTGGGCGCAGGGGACAGGATGATAGAATTTCTGTCCTCTGATGAGACGGGAGAACTGGGCGGCGTCGTAATTGCCGGGTTCGGGGCCGGGAACACACCGCCGTCATGGATACCCCATATTAAAAAACTGGTTAAGGATGATATTCCCGTAGTCATCACATCCCGTTGCCCCGAAGGTCATACCGCAGACCTTCCCTACAGCTTCGAGGGCTCCATAGACCGCCTGCTGGAGATCGGCGTACTGGACGGGGGAGGGCTTAACCCCCTTCAGGCAAGACTACGGCTTGCGGTAGGAAGGGGCGCCGGACTTTCCCGGCAGGAACTGCAGGACTACCTTCTGGAGGATTGAAATCCGGAGCCAAAATCGGCCGGCCTCTTCTTCTTCGAAATTTTCCTTCTATTCTTGGAGAAGGCGGTCTTTTATGGTAGAATATTTGCGTAATAGCTTGCCCGTTCCTAACCTGTGAGACTTTAGCCGTCTGACGGAAGACCGAAAGGGGGATTTGGCTGTGAAGTATGCCGCTACGGACGAAATAATTGCGCTGCGACTTTCAGAAGGGGACGATATCGGCGACTGCATCGCCCATGTCTGCCGGGCCTGTGATGTGGATTCGGCGGTGGTTTACAGCGCTGCGGGGATGGTATCCTCCGTTATTTTCGGATGGTACAACGGCAGGGATTATAACATTGAGACGGTTAAGGAGATTATGGAGCTGACCGCCCTGAGCGGAAACGTCAGCTACAGGGGAGGGGCCCTCTACCCCCACCTCCACGGGGTGTTCAACAAGCCCGACCACGCGGCCATTTCGGGCCATATTCTGCAGGCCGTGGTTTTCAACAACGCCGAAATTTTCCTCAAGCCTCTGGTAACTGTCACCCTGGCAAGAGCCTTTGACGGGTCTTTCGAGGCCCTCGCGCCTCAGAAAAAGCTCTAAAAATAAAAGGCCCGGACGTCCGGGCCTTTTTTATTTTTTGATGGGGTGTCTGGAACCCCCGGTCATCTTCAGCAGGTCCTCCGGACTCACGGGGAAGAATGCGTGCTCGCTTCCTGCAGCTGCCCATACTACGGGGTACTGGAAAATATCCTCGTCCAGGAGGGCAGTAACCGCCTCGGGGTACCCCACGGGAGGAACGCCGCCCACCTGGTAGCCCGACCAGCTCAGGACAAAATCGGGGTCGGCCATCCTGATTTTTTTTGCGCCGCAGACATCCCTCACCCTCTTGGGGTTCACTTTGTTGACCCCTGACATAAGGGCGAGCACCGGTCTTTCGTCGGCGATGAAGACAAGGCTCTTAAGAATGTGGGCAGGGGGCGCCCCCACCGCCAGGGACGCGTCCTCCACCGTAAAGATGGTCTTTTCGGAAATGGTTATTTCATCCGGGTAGCCCTTCTCCCTCAAAAAAGCCCGTACCCGCTCCACCGGGCCGGTGATTTCAATTAAACTACCGCTACTCTTCGTCATTGGTGCTTTTCCTTTCAAGCAAAAATTCAAGAAGGGTCTCCATGGCCTTGGTGGTCATGGTTCCGTAGGTTATATAAAAGCTTCTGGAAAGAGAGGGCCTGAAGGGGATCATAACCAGGCCGCCGGACTTCTCCTCTCCTGCGATGCGGGAGATAACCGCGCCTTCCGCCCCGCCTTTTACCGCCTCTATCACCGCGTTTACGTGGCCGAATTTAAGGTATACGTGCTTGCCCTTGCCCGTATGGGCCTTGAAGGCGTCCTCCCAGATCCTTGCGGTGGACGACCCGGATACCCTGCCCACAAGGTCCATGTTTTCCAGGTCCCTCAGGGTGGCGTGGGGACGCTGCGCCAGCGGGTGATCCTTCCCCACAAGTAGAACCAGCTCGTCCCTGGCAAATGGAACGGTATTAAAGCCCGAGGCATGTCGGGCCTGGCCGGTGACGGAAAAATCGCACTCCCTGGTCACCAGTTTTTCAATGGCTTCCCTGGAGTCGGATATGCGGACGTTGACCTCGATGTTAGAGTAGTGCCTTCTGAATTCAGTCAGCATCCGGGGAAGGATGTAATCCCCGGGAATGGAGCTGGCGCTTATTCTTACTATTCCCGAGACATCGTCGGCAATGTCGGAGAAGTCCCGTTTTATATCTGCAAGCTGGGCCATGGTTTTACGGGCAAACTTGTAGAGCACTTCCCCCTCTACGGTGAGGTTTGAGCACTTTTGGCCCCGGGCAAAAATCTTTATGCCCATCTCCCGTTCCAGCTTGGCAATATGCTTGCTGACGGCAGGCTGGGATATCCCTATGGAAGCTGCGGCGGCGGATATGCTGCCCTTTTCCATTACCTCAACCAAACTCTGCAACTCCCGAAAATCCACAAACATACCTCCCAGGGGAACATATTCATTTATTTCTGTACGGTTAAAAATATATTCCAAAAAGGAAAAATGGTCAAGGGGGCCTGTTTTTCCCTATAACGCGGGTCTTGCTCAAATTGTAATCATGGATATAATAATGTTTATCAAAAGAAACGTTTCTTCGGAGGAGGAATGGCTATGAGCCTCGGAATAAGGATTAAAACACTGCGAAGAGCCCTGGGACTTACCCAGCAGGCCCTTGCCGACAGAACTGAGGTAAGCAGGATTTATATCCAGGCCCTGGAAAGCGGCAGGAGGACCCCTTCCATGAAGCTGCTGGGCAGGCTTGCCGACGCCCTTGACGTTGAAGTGCAGGACCTTGTAAAATCCGCATCCTCCCAGGGGGGCAGGCTCCAGCTGGAGGAGGTGCTTCAGGCCAGTCCCGAGGTGGAGGTCTGGTACCGGAGCAAAAAACTGAAGCCCCGCGAGCTTAAATTCGTCCAGAGCCTCATTGACGCGGCCATCTCCCGCTGGGAAGAAGAAGACAGGGCGGGAGACGGCGCCTGAGGGGACCATGGCTGAGTCATCGGGCTTTTCGATTCCCGACCCTCCCGAGTTTATACCCGACTGGGCGTCAGAGGCGGCCGTCGAATGGGCGGGGCTGGACGATTTTTCAATTCTTGCCAGGGCCGAAGAGAGGACGGGCAGGCAAATCGACCTGAGATTTGCGCCCCTGCCCTACGACACATGGGGGTTTCATATCCTGCGGGGCCGGAGGGCGGGCATTTTTATCAACCGCAGGCTGCCTGAAAGATGGAAGAGGTTCGCCCTGTTTCACGAACTCTACCACCTTCTCGAACACAGGGGAGGCGAGACCTTTTGGGAGAGGACGGCCATGCCCATGTCCAGCTTCGAACGCCAGGCCGACCTTTTTGCATGGGCGACAGCCCTGAAGGAGTGGGACGAATGCTGGGAGGAGTCCTCCGTTTAAGGGCGGAGTCATGAAACGGCTTCCCTTCTTCCTTGCCATGGAGAGCTGCCCCCGGCGGTGCGTTTACTGCCACCAGGGGGAGATTACCGGCGTATGGTCCCCTCCTTCCCCCGCCGGGGTCGGGGCAGAAATATCCCGACTGTCCGAGAGGGCGGAGATTTGCTTCTTCGGGGGAAGTTTTACATGCCTCCCCGTGCCTCGCCAGAAAGAGTACCTTGACCGCGTTTTAAAAGCCCCGTCCGGCAGCCGGGTGCGTCTTTCAACCCATCCTGATTGTATAAACCCTTCAATCCTGGAGTTTCTTTCCCGATACCCCGTCTCCATGATAGAGCTTGGGATTTCGTCCCTGGACGACCGGGTTCTATCCCTGTGCAACCGGGGCTACCGGGGCGAAAAGGCCCTGGCCGCTCTAGAGATGGTCCTGGACGGCGGCTTTCACGGCGGCGCCCAGATGATGATAGGCCTTCCGGGACAGACCGGGGAGAGCTCTTTTTCAGACCTGCGAAGAATTGCCGCCATGGCCCGGGGGCGCCCCGTGACCTTGAGAATCTACCCCTGCCTGGTCCTCAGAGGCACGGCCCTGGAAAACATGCTTAAGGAGGACGCCTACTCCCCTCTCTCCGTTGAGGAGGCCGCCCTGTGGTCGGCAAGGCTGCTTGCTCTTTCCCGCCGGCTGGGCCTCCCCGTCCAGCGGGTGGGCCTCCATGAGTCGGATACCCTGGGCGCTTCCGTTGTTGCAGGGCCTTACCACCCCGCCTTCGGCGAACTGGCCCGGGCGGCGGAGCTTGCCCTTTCCCTGGCGGCAAAGTCAAAAGAGGACCCCTGGTCCGTCCCCCGGAACTCTATCTCCCTGGTGACCGGCCACGACAGGTACGGCCTCAGGGTTTTGGCCGGGGAAACGGGCCTTGCACTTGACGAGGCCGCCGAAAGGATACATTTTACGGATCGGCAAGATTTAATTTGACAGCAGGGGCGCCGCAAGGGTAGACTATTGTAAACTCCAGTTCGCAATTTCAAAACCGGTTTCGGGGGTGTATTCATGAACAGCGCACAGCTCCAGGCAATACTGCGGGACAAGCTGGAAAAAATGCCTAACAAGGCCCGCCGCGTAGTGGAATACCTGCTTTCAAATACCAGGGAGGCGGCCTTTCTGTCCATCGGCGAAGTTGCCGAAAAGCTTGACGTTTCCAAGGCGCAGCTCGTCCGGGTCTCCAGGATGGTGGGGTTTGAGGGGTACGCCCACCTTAAGGAGACGCTGCAGAACACCGTGCTGGAGCATGTAAACCCCACGGCCATGCTCAGCAGGATAATGAAGGACCGCCGGGATCTTCCCGAGGAGATTCTGCGGATGGAGCACGCAAACCTTGAGGACACCTGGAACCAGCTGAAGCCCCCCAATATAGTCAAGTTTTGCGAAATGGTGCGGGGGGCGGGGATGGTCTACTGCATGGGCTGGGGCATTTCATCCCTGGTGGCCGAGTCTCTTTACACCCGGCTGATAGAGATGGGGATTGGAAGCTCCCTCATGAAGCGGGGGTCGTCGGCCCTCATCGAGCAGGCAAGGACGGTAAGAAAAGGAGACCTGGTGGTAGTGTGCGAGCTTCCGAGCTACGTCATAGAGGTTACCGAGTCAATCGAGAGGGCCTCGGCTAACGGCGCCTCCATAGTTACCATCACCGACAGCGCCGCCGCCCCCGTCTGCCGGTTTGCAAACCTCTCCTTCTTTGTAAGCGAGACAACCCCAACCTTCGGCAGCAGCATCATCGGCCCCCTCTTCCTGGTCCACATCCTTACGTCGGTGCTTTGCGTAAACCTGGGGGAGGAGGTCCAGGCGGCCCTCCAGGACCAGGAGATGGGCCTGTACGACGAGCGGATATACCACCCCGCCTACGGCCTAAGATACTAATTTCCCATTTAAGTTTAAGGGGGGCTTTTTTGGCCCCCCTTTTTTCGTTAATTAAGAAACCTCCAGAGTCTCCCCGCTTTTCATTGTCACCACTTTGACCCTATCGCCCACAAGAGCGGCGAACTCGCCGGGGTCCGCCTTTATCACCGGGAAGGTGTCATAGTGAATTGGGACGACCGTTCGGGGCTTTATAAACTCCGCGGCCCTGGCCGCGTCCTTTACGTCCATGACGTAGTTGCCCCCGATGGGCAGAAGGGCGACGTCAACCGCCTCGGGCGCCAGAAGCTGCATATCCATGGTCAGGCCCGTATCACCCGCGTGGTAGACCTTGACGCCTCCCATGTCAAAAAGGAAACCGCAGGGGTTGCCTCCGGGGATCATCCTGCCGTCTTCTTCAAT
>JAAYQT010000146.1 GCA_012519165.1 Synergistaceae bacterium | reverse complement strand
TGGACATGGCGGCAAGAATCCAGTCAGGGACCGAGGGGCGCTCCCTGGGGGAGCCGGGAAACGCCGGGTAGAGCAGAAAGGTCAGGGCCATGAGGGTCCCCAGGTGGATGGCGTTCATCTTGATGGTCATCATGACGCTAAGGGTGTTCATCCAGCAGTGAACCAGGGATGTAGCCACAGTGAATACAATCGCAAAAACTCCGATGGCTCCCGTTAAGGACCTTGTCGGAATCTGTTCAAAGGGTGAAAACGATTTCAGAAGAGATTTTATCGCCATAGGCGTATTCCTCCACTATGATAAAATCGGGGCGGCTCGAAATAAAGCCGCCCCGGGGGAGAACCGTGTGTTTCGCTGGGTTATTTCTCGATCGCGGAATCGGGGACGGGGTACCCCTTGTCTTTGAAGAACTTAACTGCGCCGGGGTGCAGAGGCGCCCCGAACAGGCCGTCGGCGGGGTTGTCGAAATCGATCTTGGTAAACCCGGCATGCTCTGTTTTCATCTGTTCCTTATCCTTGTAGATAACCTCAAGCATCTGGTAGACCACTTCATCAGGGACGCTCTTTTCAACCACGAGGGCGGATTTAATCCCGGCTACGTTCAGGTCCTTCTCCTGCTTGGGGTAGGTACCGGCGGGGATGACCACCCTGTAATAGAAGGGGGCGTCCACTTTAAGCTTTTCCATATCCTCTTCGGAGAACTCAAGCATTCCCGCTTCAGTACGGCCGGCATAGAGCTCCGCCACTGCGCCTACAGGCACTCCCGCTTCGGCGTTAAAGGCGTCCAGCATGCCGTTCTGCAGCGCCTGGGAGGCCTCGGTGTATCCCACCCGCTCGGGTACTATGTCGTCGTAGGTGAGTCCGGCAAGGGCCTTTAGGAGCACCCTGCTTGAAAATTCGGTTCCCGATGCGGCGGGGCCCACTGCGATCTTTTTGCCCTTAAGGTCTGCCCAGCTGTTAATTCCCGCCTCTTTGCGGAAGACAAACTGGGTAACGTCGGGCCATAGGCCCATGACGTACCTGAGGTTGTCAATCTTTGCCTTGCCCTCGTAAGTAACGGTGCCCGTGTAGGCAAAGCCGGTGAGGTTGGCCATGGTGATGGCCATCTCCGCCTCGCCCTTTTTCATCATCTCCAGGTTTTCGGCAGTGCCGCCGGAGCTCTGGGCGGACCACTTTATCCCGGAGGATTCTAGGGCCTCGTTAAAATGGTTGGCCAGTATGGTGCCCACCGGGTAGTAGGTACCCCCGGTGCTTCCCGTTACTATGGTCATAAAGTTTGCGCCGTAAGCGGCTGATGTTAAGCATACTGCCACTACAAATACCGATAGAAGAACTCCAAGTTTTTTCATACTGTTTGCTTCTCCCTTCAAATTTTAAGTGACGATTTTACCAATTTCAGTTTACTGCCTCACAAACCTGAACAGGAAAATCCCTGCACCTCCTTTCACCGATTAATCCGGTTTTAAGGAAAATTCGAATGGAACCATTCTATAATAAAAGCCTGCCAAGGGCAAGCAGAAGACGACTGCTCTGGACTCTATGGGAAACGGCTTTCATTCAGGTTTAAATCTGAATTTATTTATAACCTCCAAAAAGACCCTTCCGTACTTCTCCCGCTTAACCAGGCCCACTCCGCTTACGTTAAGCAGGTCGTCCCAGTCTCGGGGCATTCTGTCGCACATATCGCGGAGGGTGGCGTCGGAAAAAACCATAAAAGCAGGAACGCTCTGCTGTTCTGCTATCTCTTTCCGCTTTTCCCGGAGCTTCTCGAAGAGGTCCGGCGGCAGAGGCATTTCGGGCATGGGTTCTTTTTTAGCGGCGCGGGGCGCGGGTTCGGGCTTCTCTACAGCCACAGGCATCATCAGCTTCTCTCCCCTGAAAAGCACGCCCTTTGCCAGAGGGGTGGTCCTCGCTACGGGGAAAGAGTCGTCGGTCAACTCCAAAAATCTCCGGGAGATCAGAAAGTTAATCTTCTCCCGGAGGGATTTTTTGCTCTCGTTCCTCATTATTCCGTAGGTGGACAGCTCATTCAGCCCGAGTTCCGCAATGCGGACGCTCCTGCTGCCGCGCAGAACGTCCATGAGCATGGTTATGCCGTACCGTTCCTTCATTCTTAAAACGCAGGATAATATCTTTTGGGCCGGGATGGTGATGTCCTCCATCCTGAATTCTTTAAGGCAGTTGGAGCAGTTTCCGCAGGACTTTGGCCCTTCCTCTGCGAAGTAGGACAGGATAAACGACCGGAGGCATTCTGATGTGTGGCAGTACTCCACCATCTGGCGCAGCCGCTTTCTGTCCGCCTCCCGCACCTGCTCCAGGGTTTCGGGGTCAAGCTCCTCGTTCTCACGTTCCTTTTCAATGAAATACTGGTTAGTTACCGCATCCCGGCCTCCGTAAAAGAGGACGCACTCCGCAGGGGAGCCGTCCCGGCCTGCCCGGCCGGCCTCCTGGTAGTAGCTCTCCATGTTTTTTGGCATATTGTAGTGAAGCACAAAGGCCACGTTGGACTTGTCAATCCCCATACCGAAGGCGTTTGTAGCCACGATCACGGAGACGTCGTCGGCCTGGAACCGGTCCTGGTTTATTCTACGCTCCTCCGCAGTGAGTCCGGCATGATAGGGGGCGGCCCTGTAACCTTCCCTCAAAAGTTTGCGGCAAACCTCGTCCACTCCTCTGCGGGTTAGGCAGTAGACGATGCCGCTTCTGCCCCTGCGGCCGGCCATGAACTCCAGCAGGGCGGCCTCCTTGCTGTGGGGGGTCCGCGTTTCAAAGTACAAATTTTTCCTGTCGAAGCCCGTGGTAACTACCTTTGGCTCCTTAAGGCCCAATAGCTGAATAATATCGTCCCTGACCCGGGGCGTGGCAGTGGCGGTGAATGCGCCTACGACCGGCCTGCGGGGGAGGGAGCGGACGAAACCGCCTATCTTCAGGTAGCTGGGGCGAAAATCCTGTCCCCACTGGGAGACGCAGTGAGCCTCGTCCACGGCAATAAAGGGAATTGACGCATCCCGGGCGAAGGCGGCAAAATCCTCCGTCTCAAGACGCTCAGGCGCTACGTAGAGAATGGGGTACTTTCCCGCTGAAGCATTCTTCAACACTGATCTCATCTGGGCCGGTGTCAGGGAGCTGTTCAGGTAGGCGGCGGCCACGCCCGACTGGCGAAGGGCTCCCACCTGGTCCTTCATCAGGGAGATAAGGGGAGACACCACCAGGGAGACGCCCCCAAAGACCAGAGAGGGAATTTGAAAGCAAAGCGATTTTCCGGCGCCTGTGGGCATAATACCGACCGCGTCCCGCCTCTGCAGCAGGGAGTCGATTACTTCTTCCTGCCCGGCCCGGAAGCCGTCGAAGCCGAAATACTCTTTTAAGACCTCTGTCTTGCCGCGAAGAGGCAGGTCCGCAGGAGCGCCTCCGCCCGGGTCGTTCAACGGTCATCCTCCGCAGGCGCGCCCATTCCTCTATGTGCCATTTTTATAATCTCCTTTTCCTGCCGGGGGCGGCCTATTTCTTAAACTCAACCACTGTTACGCCGTAGCCTCCCTCGGAAGGGCCGCCAAGACGGTAAGACTCCACGTACTTCAGGGAAGCGCACAGAGAGTGCACCTCTCTTCTTAGAATCCCCTCTCCCCTGCCGTGAATAACCGTCACCTGGTCGTACCCCATTCTCATTGCCTGGTCCAGGTAACGCTGAACCACCGGGATGGCTTCGTCCACGTTCATCCCCCTGACTACTACCGACGGGGGAACCCTGTCCGGAGGCGATGAAAGGGTTTCGGCGGGGACAACGATTCCCTTGGGTTTTTTGGCCGTAGGCAGCAGTTTTTCCGCGGCAACTTCCATTTTCATGGCTCCGGCCCTGAGGACGGCCCGCCCTCCCTTAAGGCTCTCGATGACGCCCACTATTTCGGAGCCTGCTATTTGGGCCGCGGCCCCCACTTCGGGTTTGAAGGCTGTCGCCTCCCTGCTTTTTTTCAGAGTTCTCTTTTCATGGGCCTGTTCAAGCCTCCGTCTTTCTGACCGCACTTTTTCGGTTGTACCCCCTATTTGGCGGTGTACCGCAGATTTTGAGGCCTCGCCGATAGTCTTCAGAAGATCCTTGCCGGCAGCTTCCGCTTTTTCCAGGATGGACGCCGCCTTTGCCTCGGCGTCGGACAGAATTTTATCTTTACTTAGTTCTAGTTCATTCAAACGGTCGGCGTATTTTTCCCTTTCTACGGCAAGTTTCTTTCTTAATTCTGCCGTCTCCCTCTCGGCCCTGTCCAGCCACGCCTTTCTCTCGCCCAGCTCCGCCATAAGGTCCTCCACGGGGACTTCCCTTTCGCTCAGCGCCTTTCTTGCCTTTTCCAGCACGTTTTTCGGCATTCCGTACTTGGAGGCGATGTGAAGGGCGTTGCTTCTGCCGGGAACCCCCAGCAACATCCGGAAGGTGGGCGAAAGGGTCTCCTCGTCAAACTCCATGCTTGCCGTCTCCACTCCGGGGGCGGTCAGGGCATACTGTTTAACTGGGTTGTGATGGGTGGTGGCAAGGGTAAGGCCTTTTTCTTTTGTTAAGGTGTCAAGAATGGCTATCCCGAGCGCGGCCCCCTCCTGAGGGTCCGTCCCTGCGCCAAGTTCGTCAAGCAGGATCAAAGATTCCCGGTCGGAATTTTCCAGTATGTAAATGATATTCCTTACATGGGCGCTGAAGGTGGAGAGGTTTTGCTCGATGCTCTGTTCGTCCCCTATATCGGCGAAGATGGCGCTTATATCTCCAACCATGGAGTCCTCTTCGGCGGGGATAGGCAGGCCGCACCATGCGAGGTAGACGCAGACCCCGGCAGTCTTCAGCGCCACCGTCTTGCCGCCGGTGTTGGGTCCGGTTATTACCAGGCTGCGGAAGGAACCGCCGCACTTAATGGTCACCGGCACAGCGCCGTCCCCCAGCAAAGGGTGGCGGGCCTCTTTAAGCACAAAGGCGGTTTTATGGTCATAACGGGCCGTCTTCCATTTTTTGACCGCTATTACCTCGGCGGCGCCGTAAAAAAGGTCCAGGTCGGCCAGGACGGCCTCGCTTTCGGCCAGGGGGCGGGCCCGGCGCAGGATTTTTCGGGTGAGCTCCCGCAGGATTGCCCGCTCTTCCTCCTGCTCGTCCCTTATTCTGAGGGCCAGCCTGTTATTCAGGGGAACCAGGGAGGAGGGTTCCATGTAGACGGAATTACCTGATCCGGACCGGTCAACCACCGTGCCCGGGAACCGGTTGATAAACTCCTGCCGCACGAGAAAGACGAAGTGGCCGTTTCTGAAGGCCGTAACCCGCTCCTGGAGCATGTGGGACAGGGCGGGGTTGTCCAGAATGGCCCTTGCGGCCCCCCGCATCTGCCGCCTGAGGGATTCAAGTTCGCGACGGATTTCCGCCAGCTTGGGCGATGCGGAGTCGTATAGGAAGCCCTTGTCGTCCAGGACTCCTAGGGCGTCCGCCTCTTCCGAAAAATCCCGGATTTTGCGGTATAAAGCCTCGAAGGCGGGATAGAATTCCTTATGTTTTGCCAGATGCTCCCTGGTAATCTCCGCCAGGGACAAGAATTTGGCGACGGCAGCAAGATTTTCCCCCGACAGAATCCCCGTGCGTTTTCCCTCGGAAAGAAAGGGGGATATACATCCGGACGAATTCCACGGCCACTCGCCCCCGGCCTCCCTGCATGAGACAAAGCTTTGAAGAAGTTCCGTCCGTTCGGCCAGCTCTGCGCCGTTCTTTGCGGGCCGCAGATTCTCTACCGCCATAAGCCCGAGTTCGCCTCTTACCCTTGAGGCGAACTCTTTAAGGACCTTTGGCATTTCAAGTATTTTTGCTACGTCTTCTCTAACTTCCATCGCCGGCCCCGGCATCGCCCTTGAAGATCGGGGGCAGGTTCAGCTCGGGAACGGTGAAGTTTTCCGGAAATAAGCCCCGCTCCGTTAAAAATTCACGCACCGGGGGCCAGGCCCGGTCGGCGCCCCGCATTACATAACTTTCGGCCATCCAGCCCGTAGGAATGAAGGGAGAATAAGTCGCAAGGCCAACATAAAGGAAGAGTATCAACACCGCTCCCTTCAAAAGACCCGCTCCGGCCCCCAACAGCCGGTCTGTGAAGGCCAGGGACGCGAATTTAATAAAGGCTTTTACCACCCTGCAAAGCGCCCCGGCAAGCAGAACCGCGCCTATGTAAATTACCGCCATGGCGCCAAAGGAGACCATGGACGGGTTAGCCCCGCCGAACCAGCCCGCAATCCACCCGGCCGCCGCGCCGGAGTATTTCCACGCAACCACGGCGCCACCCACCATGCCGAGCAGGGAGAAAAACTCCCCCGACAGCCCCCGCAGCATTCCTCTGGCGGCAAAAGTAGCCACGACGAGGGCTATGGCAATATCAAAAATATAAGAGAATGTCATTGCTCCTCCTTGTCGGATATATCATCAAGCATCTGTTCCAGTGCTCTCCCCAGCTTCTGAACCAGCCAGGCAAGTTGAAGGCAGGAAAGCAGAAGCACGTTCTCCTGATCGGCATTCTTTATCCCCCCGGCAATCTCCGAAGTCAGTCCGGTTATGCTTTGAAGGCTTTCATCGTCAAGAGAAGTCCTCAGGTAGTACGTATGCTTGCCTATTTTTACCGAAACCTCCCTGAGAGAGGCCACGTCAAGCCCTCCTTTCATCCCCCGGAGGGCGTTTGGCCTTCTGGGCCGCATCGGAGACCAGGGAGTTCAGCCTTTCGTAGAGGGCCTTCATTTGCTCCTCGGCGCGGCTCTTTTCCTTTTCGAAGGACATCCTCTCCCTCTCCATCAGTTCGACGCCCCGAAGATTTTCCTTTGATAGCCGGATACACTCCAGCTCCTTTTCTGCCAGCCTGCCCCTTAACTCCTCGCACTGGGCCCTCAGGCCGTCCCTTTCTTCTTTAAGGGATTTTATTGCGCCCTCAAGCCTCTCCGCCAGCTGTTCGATATGTCCGATCATAGCCAAAGAACCGCCTCCTTATCGAAGGGTGTAGCCTCCCGCCTGCAGCTTCTGCCTGACCCGGGCGTGTACTTCATCAACCTCGCCGTCAGTGAGCGTTCTGTCATCCCGTCTGTAAGCCAGGGTGAAGGCAAGGCTCCTGTGCCCTTCGGGAATGCCCTTGCCTGAATAGATGTCGAAAAGCCGGGCGTCCCTGAGCAGGTCGCCCCCTTCTTTACGGATTTCTCCCACTATCTCCTCCATGGGGCGGTCCGCAGGCGCAACAAGAGAGACGTCCCTGTAGACCGGCGGGAAGGGGGAAGCCTCCTTAAATGCCGGAAGGCGTTCGCCCTCCAGGGGCTTAAGGTCCAGCTCGAAGGCGAAAACGGGCGAGCACTCCAGTTCCTTTTCAATGGATGGTTTCAGGCGAAGAAGGTAGCCGGCCCCGCCCTCTTTCCAGGTGATGCGGGCCGTCTGGCCCTTGTGCCCGAAGGGTTCTTCTCCCCTCTCGAAATGAAGGTCCGCCCGCCTGCTCTGCGCAAGGGCAAGAATGTCTCCCTTGAGGGAAAAGAGATCGTCCGCCTCGCCGGGACCGAAGGGATGCCTGTGGTCCCTGCCGCCGTAGGCAAGCCCTGCGATCCTCTCCACCTCCTCCCAGCCGCCACCGTCAAGGGGCAGGAATACCCTGCCGAGCTCGAAGGCGCGCAGAGGCGCCCTCCAGCCGGACTGAACGGCAAGTTCAAGGCTGCGGAGAAGCCCGGGAAGAAGGGTGGTCCTCATTTTTGACTGTTCAATGCTCAGGGGGTTGGCCAGTTCCAGGGGGTTTGCCCTCCGGTCCGACTCAGGCAGCCTGAGCAGCCTGATAAATGAGGGGGAGAGGAAGCTGTAATTCACCAGCTCCACGTACCCCCGCGAGAGAAGGGTTTTGCGCACGTCTCCCTTAAGGCGGGTGATTTCGCCGATATCCCCCCGGCCGTACAGGACTTCCGGCAGGCTGGGAGGCAGGGTTTCGTTGTACCCGAGAACCCGCCCTACTTCCTCGATGAGGTCCTCCTCCATGTTTATATCCGGCCGCCGGCTGGGGACAGAGTAGGTTCTGCTGTCCTCCTCCGAGGCGGTCCTGGTCAGGCCGAATCTCGCCAGGATTTCGTCGGCCCGGTCAAGGTCGTCAGTGAGAAGGATTTTTTTAAGGTTTTTTTTCGTGAGGGAGACCCGCCGCTCTTCAGCCGCTCCCGAGGACGCCCCTTTGATTACGTAGGCGGTCTCTGCGCAGCCCCACTCTTTCAGGAGGTTTGCAATGTAGGCCAGGGTAGTCTCGGCAAGGGCCGGATCCACTGTGCGGGCAAAGCGGAAGGCCGCCTCCGAAGGAATGCCCAGGCGCCTTGATGTCCTGCTTACGCTTATGGCGTCAAAGGAAGCCGCCTCCAGGAGGACGGTTTCGGTCAGGGGCAGAATTTCGCTGCCCTCCCCTCCCATCACCCCGGCAATTCCCACGGGCTCTCCGCCGCTGGTGATGAGAAGGTCCGACTCTTCCAGGTCGTGATGTTTTCCGTCCAGAGTTTTAATCGATTCCCCCGCGGCAGCCCCCCGGACCGTTATCTCCGGGGCAGGCAGGCGCATAGCGTCAAAGGCGTGAGTAGGCTGTCCCATTACAAGCATGGCGATGTTGCTTGCGTCCACCATGTTGGATATGGGCCTCATCCCCAGTAAAGTCAGAGCAATGCGGGTTTTCAGGGGCGATGGGCCGGCTTTCAGGCCGGTGGCCATTCCCAGGCAGTACTTCCCGCATCTTTCGTCCGGAAGGTATATTCCCTTGAAATCAATGGGCCACTCGGCAGCGCCTTCAGCCGGGGTCTGCCCGGCAGGGTTGTTTTTCCATTCCGCCTCCGGGAAAAGCCCGTAAAGCTCCCTGGCAACGCCAAGCAAGCTTAGCAGGTCTCCCCTGTCGGGAGTGATGGACAGATCCAGTATGGCGTCGTCAAGGCCCAGGTACCGTGCAATATCCGAGCCCACGGGGGCGTCGGCGGGGAGGCGCAGAATGCCGAATTCATCGGCGGCCTCGGGGACTCCCAGTTCGTCGGCGGAAAGAAGCATCCCCTCGCTTGTCACTTGACCGAAGGCCCTGGCCTCCAGCGCCGTTCCGTCCGCCATAACCGATCCCGGCCTGCCGTAGGGGACCTTGTCCCCCGCCGATAGGTTTGTGGCGG
>JAAYQT010000145.1 GCA_012519165.1 Synergistaceae bacterium | reverse complement strand
CTCCTCCAGGGCGGCCCTGTGGGCGGCCGTAGGATAGCCCTTGTGCTTTGCAAAGCCGTATCCGGGGTAGACGCCGTCAAGGGCGGTCATTATTCTATCCCGGAGAACTTTGGCCACAATGGACGCCGCAGCTGCGGCGGGCACAAGGGAGTCGGCCTTTGGCAGGGCAACGGAGCGGCAGAAGAGGCCGGAAACTGCAAAGGTTCCGTCGGCGATTACCGTATCGTAGCAGGGGGGAAGCCTTTTAACGCTCTCAGCCATGGCCCACAATGAGGCTTGCAGAATGTTCATTCTGTCAATTCTTGCAGGGGACGCCGCCCTGGCGGCCCAAGGGGCCCCGAGGGCGACTATCCGGTTGAAAAGAAGTTCCCTTTTGGGAGCGGAAAGCTTTTTGGAGTCGGTAAGCCCCATGGAGAGCAGCTCGTATTCCATGGGAGGGGTTAAAACTACTGCGGCGGCCACAACAGGGCCCGCCAGAGGCCCCCTCCCCGCCTCGTCCGTTCCGGCAATCCGCCCCGCGTCCCTCAGGTCCACGGCGAATCTCCGGGAAACTCCAGGGTTACGGGGCCGAACCTGCCTGTGGAGAAAGCCTCGATAAATCTTCTGGCGGCCAGGAGGGTATCCACCCCGCCCCCCTGCACGAGGCACCCCAGTCTTTGCGCCAGGGCCTCCAGAACCTCTTCTCCGGCGGCCTCAGGGGGGGCCGGAACCTTCCATTTTTCCTCAATCATGGCCCAAAGCCCCCTCTGCCTTAAAACGGAGATCAGGTCAAGGGCTACCACGTCGTAACCGCCTATGATGTCCGCCTTGCTGCACCCGAGCCAGGCCAGGCAGCGCTGAATTTCCTCACCGCCGCGGGGGTCGAGAATACCGGGCGAATCCACCACCAACACGCCTCTGCCCTTGTACCAGGAGACGCCCCTGGTGATCCCCGGAATGCCCCCCACGGGCGCGGAGGACTTCCCCACCAGGGCGTTAAGCAGCATGGACTTGCCTACGTTGGGAATGCCCACCACGGCGAGGCGGACCTCCCTGTGTGCCGGGCCCAGGGCCGCAAGATCCCTTCGCAGGGCCTCCAGCCTGGGTTTAAGGAGATTCACCGCCCAGGCCTTCTGCCCCCGGGAGGCAAACCAGGAGAGCCACGAAGCAGCGCCCTTCTTTTCGGCCAAATCCTCCTTGGCCATCACCACGCCTATGGGGCAGACCCCTTCCAGATCCGCCGCAATGGGGGAGGAGGTCACAAGGGGCGCCCGCGCGTCCCTCACTTCAAGAATTATATCCAGTTTTCCGGCCAGTTCGGCAAGCTTTCGCTTTCCCTTGGCCATGTGGCCGGGGTACCAGACGGTACGGGCCAATCAGTCCACCAGTCCTATCCTGTTCAGGGGCCAGTACCGGAAAAACACCGGGCCCCGGACATTCTGCTTTGGCACAAACCCCCAGAACCGGCTGTCCTGGGAGTTGGGGCGGTTATCCCCCATGGCGAAGTAGCAGTCCTTCGGCACCTTTACCGGCACGTCCGGGAAGACGGGCCCCGCAGACAGGGAGAAGGAGTCCCTGTTTTTGACGTAATCCTCCCTCAGGGGGCTGCCGTTGATGTAGACTGTACCGCTTTGAATTTCAACAGTGTCTCCGGGGAGGCCTACTATCCGCTTTACAAAATCCCGTTTAGGGTCAACGGGGTACTGAAAAACAAAGAGCTGCCCCCTTTTGGGCTCGGCGAAGCGGTACCAGAATTTCGCCACAAGAACTCTGTCCCCCACCTCCAGGGTGGGAATCATGGATCCGCTTGGAATCCAGAAAGCCTGAACTACAAAGGTGCGAAGGATGAGGGCCAGAACCAGGGCCCAGAGAATTGTCTCAATTGTCTCCCTCCACCAGGGTTTTGCCGCTGCCGCCATAAGGAACAACCTCCATTTTCTGTGTGCCTCCCCTCAAAAGGGAGACTTATTTTCAATTATATACCCGTAACGAGGGCGACTTTCAATCCCCGGGAGGTTTGTCCCTGTACGCAACCCTGCAGTAGGGCGTGACGACGATATACCTCAGGGGCTTTCTCTTTTTAGAGGAAGAACCCACCTCTATGGTGAATGCGGGCGAGACGGTGTTCCACTGGGGCGAGAAGACGCAGTTAGACATAACGGCGCTCCGGTTGGTAAACCATGCCCGTCCCCGGCCGTCGTAGACCTCCGTAGTATTATCTTCCCATATTACCTTTAGTTTTTGCTGGGGTACAGATGGAGAAAGCCTGAAAATAAAAGATCTCCGGGACACCATGGCCTTGTAGAAAATCCTCTGCATCCAGTGGGCAGCCCACTTCCCCTCGCGTATTACCGTCGCCTCCGACGGCGGCCCCAGCCAGGAGGAGACCATGGCCGCAGAAATGCCTCCCCCCAAGACTGCAAGGATCAGCAGGGAAGAAAGGAGCTCGGCGAGGGCAAAGCCCTTCTCCCTAAAAAAGGGAGGCCTCCCGGGGCCTCCCTTGCCATCCTTACTCCCGTTCACCTTCAGCTTACGGATTCGGCCCCAATAGAAAGAACCTTCATGTTCGCCTCTTCAAACCTGGGCGGCGACAGCTCCTTCACGGCCGCGGACACCTCTTCAAAGGTGAGGTCGCTCACTTTTGCGCCGCACATGGCGCCCATCAGCAACACGTTAAGGAAGAGGAAGTTCCCGCCCATGTGCTCCTTAAGGAGGTTATAGCCCTCAAGGGAGTGCACGCTGATCCCCCGCTCCTTTAAGAACTCCGCCAGGGAGGGGTTTTCAAAGGCGCCCTTGTCGTGAACGTTAACCACGAAGGCGCCTCCGGGGCGGAGGAAGTGAAGGTTGCGGATACCCTCGTTCTGGTCGAAGGCCAAAAGGACGTCCGCCTCTCCCGCCATCACCAGGGGGCTTTTGTAATCCCCCGACTTGAAGTGGCTTATGACCGAGCCGCCCCTCTGGGCCATGCCGTGAACCTCGCTGCCTATTATGGACTCGCCCCGCCTGATGGCCACCTCGCCCAGTACTCTGCTTGAAAACAGAATGCCCTGTCCGCCAATGCCCACTATGACGTAACGCATGTCAGTTTACCTCCCCGGAAACTTCCGCGATTGCCCCGTGGGGGCAGACCGAGATGCAGACCCCGCAGGAGACGCAGAATCTTTCGTCTATATAGGCCTTGTTCTTTTCCTCGTCGAAGACCAGGCCCGGACAGTTAAAGAAGTTTATGCAGAACTTGCACCCGATGCACTTCTCCTGGTCCACGGCCACCGGTATTACCGGCTGCTGGGGCCTGAGCAGCATACAGGGGTGGCGGAAGATGAGAACCGCCGGCTCGGAGTTGGCTTTGGCGTGCTCCCACGCCTCCTTAACCGCGTCCTTGCCCGCCGCCACGTCGTAGGCCTCCGCGGTTTTAACGTAGTTTACGCCGCAGCCCCTGCAGACGCCTTCAATATCCACCCTTCGCCCCTCGTCGCCCTTCCTGAGCTTGTCCCCCACTGCGGGGTTGGCCTGGGCGCCCGTCATGGCCGTTGTCCCGTTGTCCAAAATGGCCAGGACGAAGGCGTGCTTGTTGTAAACGGCGCTGACCAGACCGGGAATTCCCATGTGGAAGAAGGTGGAGTCGCCGATGGTGCTTATAATGGGCCGCTCAATTCCTGCGGCCTTGTGGGCCATGAAAAACCCGGAGCCCGCAGTCACCGACGCGCCCATAT
>JAAYQT010000144.1 GCA_012519165.1 Synergistaceae bacterium | reverse complement strand
TTAGAACGGATGGAACGGCGATATGGGGTATAAAACAGGCCCTCCCTCTCTTGGAGAAGGTCATCC
Organism: Synergistaceae bacterium; assembly: GCA_012519165.1. Taxonomy (GTDB): domain Bacteria; phylum Synergistota; class Synergistia; order Synergistales; family Aminobacteriaceae; genus Aminivibrio. Next base: position 1,932 of record JAAYQT010000144.1, on the reverse strand, counting down.
GCACCCTGATCACAGCGCCGTTCCTCCGGGGGCGAAGGAGCACATGTTCTGGACCCCGCAGGCCCGGCAGGGGGCGGCCGATGCCTCCCCGATGGGCCTGCAGTCGGGGGAGAGGCCTTCTTTCAGGGCCAGGCCCCTCTCCCTGAGCAGGAACTCTTTGGCAACCCCGCAGTGGATGTGGTCCCAGGGCAGCCCTTCGTCCAGTGGCCTCTCCCTGGACGCGAACTCCGCCGGGTCAAGTCCTTCCCTGTGGAAGGCGTCCATCCACAGCTGGTAGGAGAAGGTCTCGGTCCAGCCGTCGAACCTTGCCCCCTGCCTCCAGGCGGTCAAAATTACGGAAGCGAGCCTCCTGTCCCCCCTGGCGAAAACTCCTTCCAGAAAGGTCTGCTCAGGCTCGTGGTAGCTCAGGGTGACGGGGCTTCCCCTGCCTCTGAATTTCTCGGACAGCCCCCTTTTTAAAAATCTGCCCGCCGAGCGAAGTTCATCAATACTTGCCTGGCGCTCCCACTGAAACGGCGTGTGGGGCTTCGGGACAAACCCGGCCGCCGAGACTGCAATGCGGGGTTTTTTTCCGCAGGCCCTTCCTATGGCCATCGCCCGTTCAGTCATTTCGAGGATGCCGGCCAGGTCCTCCTCCGTCTCGGTGGGAAGGCCCATCATGAAGTAGAGCTTTATCCTGTTCCAGCCCCCGGAGAAGACCTTCTCCAGGCAGGAGTTGAAGTCACCGTCGGTTACTCCTTTGTTGATGACGTTCCGGAGTCTCTGGGTCCCCGCCTCGGGGGCAAAGGTCAGGCCGCCCCTTCTCATGGTCTCAAGCCCTGCGGCCAGGTCCACGGAGAAGGAGTCCATCCTCAGGCTCGGGAGGCTTAGCCTTACGTTTCTGGGGGCGAGCTCCGCCGAAAGCTCCCCCAGGACCTCCTCTATACCGCTGTAGTCGCAGGAAGCCAGGGAGAGGAGCCCTACCTCCTCCCAGCCGGTCTTCTCCACCAGGGACAGGGTCCGCTGCACTACCTTCGCAGGGGATCGCTCCCTCACGGGACGGGTGATCATACCCGCCTGGCAGAACCGGCACCCCCTGGTGCAGCCCCGGAAAAGCTCCACTGCCACCCGGTCGTGGACTATGCCCGCCGAGGGGACCATGAGCATGTCGGGGAAGAAGGCGTCGTCCAGGGAATTCACAATCCGCCTCCGGACCGGCAGCTTTTGCACCCCGGGGCGGAATGAGGAGCCGTCAGCCCCAACCGACCACCCGGTCAGGGACGGCACGTAGACTCCCTCTATCCCCGCAAGGGCCTCCAGCCTCTCCTCCCGGGGGCGGCCCTTCATTTCGGAAAGCCGCTTTAAAACCTCGGGGAAGAGCTCCTCCCCCTCGCCCACGCAGAAAAAGTCCATAAAGGGCGCCAAAGGTTCCGGGGCAAAGGCGCCGGGCCCTCCCGCCGCCACCAGTGGATGGGCCTCGCCCCTGTCCTCCGCCAGGAGGGGGATCCGGCCCAGGTCAAGCATGGTCAGGATGTTGGTGTAGCTCAGTTCGTACTGCAATGTGAACCCCACCACGTCAAAGGCGTCCAGGGGGCGGTCCCCCTCCAGGGACGACAGGGGGGTTCCGCTCTCCCTTAGCAGGGCCTCCATGTCCGTCCATGGGCAGTAGGCCCTCTCTCCGTCGGCGTAGGGTAGGCTCTTGAGCAGAAAGTACAGAATCTGGAAGCCGAGATAGCTCATGCCTATTTCGTAGACGTCGGGGAAGGCAAGGCAGACCCTTACAAGACCGCTGCCCTCAGCCTTGGGGGGCGGGGCGCCAAATTCGCACCCTGCATACCGGGAGGGCCGCTTCGCTTGGGCTAGAAGGGGCTGCATCCCGTCGGTATATTCAGGTAAATTCATAGTGCGCCTCCTGAAGTCCGGCGCGGCGGGGACGCTCGTCCCCGCAACGGC
>JAAYQT010000013.1 GCA_012519165.1 Synergistaceae bacterium | reverse complement strand
TCTCCCGCCGTCATGGCTGAAAGTATTCCTGCAAGATCCTCCGGGGAGCCTTTGTATCCTGCTGCATCAATCCTGGCCGCTTCCCCCGGCATTCCCCATACCACCGATGTCTCTTCATCCTGGACAAGCGTGGCGGCGCCCATGTCCTTTAAGGCCTTCATCTCCTTCACTCCGTCTACCCCCATTCCCGAGAAGAGAAGGGCAGCGCACTTTTTACCGCAGACCTCTGCCGCGGAGCGGAAGAGGCGCGAGACGGAAGGCCTGACCATGTGCTCGGCCTCGTCGTCAGAGAGGCCTGCAACGCCCGGTCTTTTCATTATAAGATGCCTGCCCTCGGGGGCGACGTAGACCCTTCCCGGGGCAAGGAGTTCCTCATCCCGGGCAATCCCCACCCTGAGAAGGGAGTCCCTGTCCAGCCAGTCAGCAAATCCCGGCGTAAATCCCGCAGCCATGTGCTGAACCACAAGCACGGGGCAGGGGAAGTCCCCGGGAAGGCCGCGCAAAAACGTGTAAAGAGCCCGGGGGCCTCCCGTGGAGGCGCCGACGGCCACTATCTCAAGCTTCCGGCGAAGGGGGGCAAAGCTTGCGGCATCCCGCTGCGGCAGTCTTTTCCTGAGCCTTTTTACCTCCGACTCAGAGGCCTCCCTTATGGTTCGAATGAGCTCCGCCCGATATTCTTCGCAGCTTTCCAGAATATTCCCCGGCTTGGAAAGTACGGCCACCGCTCCCGCCGCCATGGCCTCGAAAGTTTTATCCACCTCCAGGGGGTTCCATCTCGAACTAACTATAACCACAGGGACAGGTTTTTCCGACTCCATAATTCGCCTTGCCGCCTCTAAACCGTCCATGCCCTTCATCTGAATATCCATAGTCACTACGTCCACCGACCGGCCTGAAAGGTACTCCAGGGCTCCTTCTCCGCTGTCCGCGAAGGCCTCCACCCTGATATCGTGCTCCGACTCGAGGATCTGGGCGAGCATTGTTTGGCAGAAGGGCGAATCGTCAACCACGAGAACTCTTATCATACGGTCATCCCCTTTGCGCTTCCACGTTTACGTCAACCTTTTTATAACGTCCAGAAGCGCTCCCTGATCGAATCCGCTTTTTACTATGTAGGCGTCGGCGCCCGCTGCCGCTCCCCGTTCCCGGTCCTCTTTCGACTCCAGGGACGTTACCAGGATCACCGGCGTCTCCGACAAGCCCTCCGTCGATCTTATGCCGGAAACAAGTTCAAAGCCGTTCATACGGGGCATCTCTATATCGGAGACCACCAGGTCCGCTCCCTCCGCCGAGAAGATTTCAAGGGCCTCCATGCCGTCAGACGCAGTCAAAACCCGGTATCCTGCGGCGGTAAGGATGTGTTTGAGAAGAGTCCTGGAGGTGATGGAGTCTTCGGCTACCAGAATTGTAGGGGGTCCTTTGGTTGCTTCATCCGGCGGTCGCCTTTGGTGGAAGGAACCCTTCAGCGCAGACTTGACCAGGTCGCCGCAGTGGAGCACCGGTATCGCCTCGCCTGTGCCCAGGACTGTGATGCCGGCCACGTTTCGCACCCGCTTAAGCCTGTCTCCCATGGGTTTAAGAAGTACCTCCTGCTCGTCCGCAACTCTGTCCACAATAAATGCCAGAGTTGCGTCCGCCGCGCTCGCCGCTACCACTGAAAACACTTCCCTTTCCATGAAGTCCGCCGGCGGGTCGAGTTCGAGCACGGCGCCCAGCCTCGTAAGTCCGCAGGGTTTGCCGTCAACAAGTATGGTCTCCCGGTTTCCGACCCTTTTTACGTCGCATCTTCGTACACGGGCCACCCTTTTAACGTTGGCCGCGGGCAGCACGAAGAAACGCCCCCACTCCTCCACTATTACTCCCCTGAAAGTTGCCAGGGTGACGGGGAGTGAGATGGTAAAGACCGTCCCCTCTCCGGGGGCGGAGGCCAGTGAAATCTTGCCCCCCATTTTCTCCACGCCCTCCCGGACAATGGCCATGCCAAGGCCCCTTCCCGAGACTTCCGTTATGATGGAGCTGGTGGAGAGGCCCGACTGGAATATGAGCATGAGAGCGGCCTCGTCGCTTAAAAGTCGGGCCTCCGCAGCGGAAATTGCGCCCGATTTTGCAGCTCTTTCCCGGAGGGCGCAGGGGTCTATCCCTCTGCCGTCGTCGGTGAGGGAAACTTCAACCCTCCCCCTCTCTACCGAGGAGACGGAAAGAGTTATGGTCCCCCTTGAGGATTTCCCCGCCGCCTCTCTGTCCGCAGGGCTTTCAATGCCGTGGTCTGCGGCGTTTCTGACCAGGTGAATGAGAGGATCTTTCAACCCTTCCAGGATTCGTTTGTCCACCTCGGCTTCTCCGCCCGAGGACTTAAAATCCACCTCCCTGCCCAGGTTTCTGGACAGGTCTCTTACAATTTTAGGAAATCCCTGGAGAAGGGCGGAGAAGGGCAGCATTACTGTTGACCGGGCCTCCTCCAGCAGGTTTTGGCTAAGAACCCCGGAGGATTCTCCGTCTTCGGCAAGCTTTTTTTCCAGGGCCGAGGCAAGGTCCCTGGCCCGGCGAAGCCCCTCAGCCCCCTTTTGAAAGAACTCCTCCACCCCGGCAAGGCAGGGGTTCCCGGCAACGGTCCTTTTCAGGGACTCCCTGGCCTTGCGCCACTCCCCAAGATCGGCCGAAAGCATGGTCCGCAGCGCGCCCGCCTCCCGGCGCCTGGCCGCAAAAGCCTGGTTTACCGATATGAGTTCCTCCGCCTCCAGGAGAAGTCCGTCCAGCCTGGATGCGGCCACGCGAACCGTCTCGCGGCCGCTCCCCTTAGGCTGAACCGCCCCGGGGCGAGGTTCTTCGTCTTCGACGGGGGGCAAGGGCTCTGAAGAGTCTTCTTCCACAGGCTCTTCGTAAACGTCCGGCGATGGGGCCGTGCCGGGAGGGGCCGCCAGGACCGCCTCCAGTTTTCTTCTCATCTCCCCCGCCTGCCCCCGGTCGTCCCCTCCCGAGGCCACCATGTCGGCAATGAGGTCTGCGGCGCGCTGAAGGACGTCGAACTCCTGCACGGAAGGGCGAAGAAAACCGTCCTTTATCCCGGAGAAGATGCTCTCCATTGCCTGGCATACTTCGCCGATACGGGGCATCTGCACCGCCTGGGCGGCGCCCTTGAGGCTGTGGGCCGCCCTGTAAACTTCCTCTATCCCTTCGGCCGGGACCGCGCCCTCCTCCATGTCCAAAAGACCGGACACTATGGTCTGGATATACTCCTCTGCCTCGGGTACGAAGTCCTTTCTCAGTTCTTCAAGAAACTCATTTTCATTAAGATCCATCATGACACGAACGCCGACGGACTACCGGTCAGACCCTGTACCTTTCCACGAGAGCCGCCAGCCTGCCGGCTAAATCCCTTAGGCGTCCAGCCTCCGACTCCACTTCCTTCATTCCGGTCACGTTGTACCTGCCCGCCTCGCGAATGCTCTCCATGGCCCTGGCGGCCTGGGCCACTCCCGTAAGCAGTTCGTTGTTGGCGGCGGCAATCTGGGCCGCCGACTGGGCCGCCTCGGAAAATCTTCTTGTCAAGGCTGAAACCGACTCCCTGGAGGGGCCGGCTTCTTTTGAGCCTCTTTCAACCGCCTTGGAGCCCTGCTCAATAGCCATGACCGCCGCTCCCGTGGCCTTCTGGATGTCCCTGAGAATTCTCTGAACTTCCCTTGCGGACTGCCTGGACTGTTCCGCAAGGCTTTTTATCTCCCGGGCGACCAC
>JAAYQT010000143.1 GCA_012519165.1 Synergistaceae bacterium | reverse complement strand
GCCTCTTCGTCGATCTCCTCCGTCAGGATTTTAAGCCGTCTGCCCACAAAGAGGGACTGCCGCTCCAGGGAGATTTCAGACTGGAGCTCCATCAGCCTCCTGTAGCGGGATTCTTTTACGTCGTCATCCACCTGGCCCGGCATGAGGGCCGCGCCTGTACCCTCCTCGGGGTAGAAGGTGAAGGCCCCCACCCTGTCGATCATGGCGTCCTCAAGGAATGCGAGGAGGCTTTGAAACTGGGTCTCGGTTTCGCCGGGGAAGCCCACCATCAGGGTTGTTCTTAGGGCAAAGTACTTGTCCAGGCTCCGGGCGTAGGAGAAGATTCGGCGGATGTGACCGCCGTCGGGGGGACGGTTCATTCTTTTTAGGATTTCCGGGTCGACGTGCTGGACGGGGATGTCCAGGTAGGAGAGGATCCGCTCGCTGCCCGCCACCATGTCGATAAATTTTTCGTTTATTCTTGAGGGGTGGAGGTATAGCATGCGAATCCATACGTCGGAGGGAAGCTCCGAGTCCAGGGCCGAGAGGAGTTTTTCAAGGCGGGGCTCTCCGTAGAGGTCCCGCCCGTAGATGGTGAGGTCCTGCCCCACGAGGCATATCTCTTTGGCCCCTTCTTCCGCCAGTTTTACGGCTTCGGCCACAAGGTTAGGGATGGGGTTGCTTCTTGCCCTGCCCCTGATGGAGGGGATGGTGCAGAAGGCGCACAGCGTTTCGCACCCCTCGCCCACTTTGAGGTACCGGGACCAGGGGGTTGTCTCCGGGATTATTCCCCTGACCGGCTGCGCCGGGGGTTGAAGGCCCAGGGACCGGGCCAGGGGAGCCCACTCCTCCGCTCCGGCCCAGAAGTCCACTGAGGGAAGTTCTTTTTTAAGGTCGTCGCCATACCGGTTTACAAGGCAGCCTGCGACGCAGATTTTTTTAAGCCCGCCCTTCTGCTTAAGTTCCTCCAGGTCCAGGATTACCGCTACGCTCTCCTCCACTGCGGGACGGATAAAGCCGCAGGTGTTTACTATTGCGACGTCTGCCTCGTCAACCTCGTCTGTAATCGACGCGCCGGAGGCCTGCAGGAGGCCCGCCAGGTACTCGCTGTCGGAGGTGTTCTTGGGGCAGCCGAGGCTTATCAGGTGGATTTTCACCTGGGTACGGTTCCGGTGGTTCCGTCAGGCGCGTAGAATACCTTTTCAACGCCCTTTGTTGCGCCCGGGTTGCCCAGGTCTTTGCCGTTCCAGCGGGTTTTTACCGATCCGGCCCGTCCGTAGGTTACTTCTATCCTGGCCTGGACGGTAAAGGAGACCTTATCTCCCGCCTTTATGGTGCGTTCGTAGAGAGTTTTTGTCCCCTGTCGGACCCTGACCCAGCAGTCGCCATCGGCGGTTATGACAAGTTCTTTATCCTTTTTGGCCTCCGCTGCAGGAGGGGTTTCCGCCTCCGGGGCGCCTACAAGTTCTGCGACAGTGGGGGGCGTTTTAATGCCTTCGGGAGGGGTTTCCCCTTCTGCGCTTTCGGGTTTTGCCGGGCCGGACGCGGCGGCCTCATTATTTTTTTCGCCCTCAACGGCCTTTTCGGGGCCGGGGTTTTCGGAGGGTTTGGGCTGCTCCTGGTCCTTTTCGTCTTTGATTTCCGGAGCATCCGGATTTTTTGGGATATCGCCGTTGTTTTGCGTTATGGTGAAGGAAGGGACTCCGTTTTGGTCCCAGGTGTACCACACGTACCAGGACGACCCGAAGGCCACCAGTAGAAGTATTACGAAGATCCAGAAGGGGGAGGATGATTTAAAGCCCTTGGTAGGAGGGGCGCATTTGCCCACGATGGCCGGTTCTTCCTCCTGCTGCTCCCTTGCCGTTTCTACAATACTTCCGGAGAGGACGGGCAGATACTCCTGCCAGAGGTGTTCCATTTCAATAAACTGAAGATAAGTTCGAATGAAGCCGCGGACGTAGACCGTCCCCGGAAATTCGGAAAAGTCCCCCTTTTCAATGCCTTCAAGGAATTGAATTCTTATTTTTGTCCCCTCGTAGACATCCTTCAGGGAGAGCCCCTGCTCTTCCCTCTTTTGCCTTACCTGTTTTCCCAAGTCCTGCAGGTTGTTTTCACGGTACTCAGGCATGGGTTATTGCCTCCTTAACTTTTAGCTTTATCTCCCGCAGATTGGCGGCGGGATCTCCATCGCCGAAGACGGCGTTTCCCATTACCAGTACGTCCGCGCCGCCGGACGCGACCCGGGCCGCATTTTCGATGCCTATTCCTCCGTCCATTTCAATAAGATATTTGTGGCGGCCCGCCTCCCTCCATCGGCAGAGGGACCTGGTTTTTTCCATGGTTTCCGGTATGAAGGACTGCCCCCCGAAACCGGGGTTGACCGACATTACAAGGACCAGGTCAATAAAGGGAAGCAGGGGGCGCAGCAGTTCCGCCGATGCGCCCGGGTTTATGGATACCCCCGCCCTGGCGCCCGCCTCCCGGATTCGGGTAAGGGTCCTGTGGATGTGGCGGTCCGCCTCCAGGTGAACGGTAAGCCAGTCGGCTCCGGCCTGGATAAAGGCGTCCACATACCTGTCCGGGCGTTCAATCATGAGGTGGACGTCCAGGGTTTCGCCTGGATAACGTTTTTTCAGGGCGGATACGAGGCCCGGCCCGTAGGTGATGTTGGGCACAAAGCATCCGTCCATAATATCCACGTGAAGCCAGTCGTGTTCCCCTTCCAGCTTCTCTACCGACGCCTGGATGTTTAGGGGGTCGGCGGAGAGGAGGGACGGGGCAAATAGTACCTTTCTTGTCATTTATACTGCTCCTGCCAGACAAATTCTCCTCCAAGGTATATGGTTACAACGCTCTCTTTAACAAAGGGGGCGTCAAGGGTAATGTACTCCCCTCCCTTGACGTCTCTGCCAAGAAGGCTTCTTGTTCCTGCGGCGTCTACCATTTCTATTTTAAGCCCCATGGGTTTGGTAATGGGGGGGACCTGGTATCTTATTTTAGCTGTACCGGTTGCACCCTGAACCGGTTGCGGCTGCTGAGGCTGTTGAGCCTGGGTCCCGGAGGCCTGGGGTATGCCCAGGGCGCCCGCGATTTCGGGGTCTTTGGGCGTTACCACGGTTTTTACGGGCCCTGCAGGTCCTACCTGAACGGTCTGGGTTGGGGTCT
>JAAYQT010000012.1 GCA_012519165.1 Synergistaceae bacterium | reverse complement strand
AAGGAGCTTGTAGCCTCCCTGGAGGCGGAGGGCATGGAGGTAGTGGAGGCGGACAAGGCGGCCTTCTTCGAGGCGGTGCAGCCCGTCTACAAGGAGTTTGAGGCCCAGGTGGGCAAAGAGGCCATCCAGAAGCTCATAGACGCCCAGAAGTAACAATAACTGCCTGCGCAACCGAGGCAACAGCGCGGGGCGTTCCCTGGAACGCCCCGCTTTTTCCCTTATCCTTCACACCCCGTTGGTCGGGGATTTCCTTAACGGGAGGGTTAGCCTTGCGTAAATTACTGGATAACTTTGAGGAGTACGCCCTTCTCCTGCTCTTTCCCCTAATGGTGGCAGTGGTCTTTACTGCCACCATGGCGCGATATTTTAACCTCTTTCCCATGTTCTGGGGGGAGGAGGTCGCCCGGTATATCATGGTCTTCATGGCCTACATCGGGGCGGGGCTGGCCATGAAAAGAGGCGCCCACGTGGGGGTAAGCTTCTTCACCGACCGGTTCAGGGGCGTGAAAGTACGGCTTTTTTTGGAGACAATGCGTCTTTCCGTCATCGTTTTTTTCTGCGCCATGATACTCTACTACTACAAGAACATCATCATCCACCAGGTCTTCATGGGGCAGACCACGCCCGCCTTATTTATGCCCATGTGGGTCCCCTACTCCGCCGTACCCCTCGGCATGTTCCTGGTGGCGGTTAGGGCGTACCAGGCCTTCAGGGAGACGGCCAGGGATATTCGGGCTTCGGAGGTGAATTAGCATGGCGGCCATTATGTTCTCAGTCCTGATCATCCTTATCTTCCTGAACATTCCCGTGGCGGTAAGCATCGGCCTTGCCTCCATCGCAGGCATCACTTTCAGCAATCTTCCCCTGAACCCCGCCGTGGTGGCCCAGAGGATGTTCACCTCCGCCGACTCCTTCCCCTTCATGGCCATCCCCTTTTTCATGCTCGCGGGTGGCCTCATGGAGTACGGGGGCATCTCCCGCCGTCTGGTGAGGCTTGCGTCAGCTATGGCGGGGGGCTACCGGGGAGGCCTGGGCCTTATTACCATTTTGGCCAGCGCCTTCTTCGGCGCCATAAGCGGGTCCAACCCCGCTACCGTGGCGGCCATAGGGGGCATTATGGTCCCCTCCATGATAGAAAAAGGCTATCCTCCCGCCTTCGCAGCCTCCATTGCGGCTGCGGGAGGGACCTTGGGCGTGGTGATCCCCCCCTCCATCCCTATGATCACCTTCGGAGTGGTGGCGGGAGTCTCCATCGGGGATCTCTTCCTGGCGGGCTTCGGCCCCGGCATTATTCTGGCGATGGTACTGAGCGCAGTAGTGGTAATCCAGTCGGCCAGGCTGGGCATCCCCAGGGAGGACGCCGCAGGGCGGGAGAAACTCTCCGTTGCGTTGAAGGACTCCATCCTCGCCATCTTCATGCCCCTGATCATCCTGGGGGGCATCTACGGCGGAGTTTTCACTCCCACCGAGGCGGGGGCCGTTGCGGTGGTATACAGCCTGCTCATCAGCGCCTTCATTTACAAAGAGCTCGATCTGAAGACCATCAGGACGGTGATAATAAAGGCGGGGATCAGCACTTCGGTGGTCTTCTTCGTAATTGCCACATCCCAGTCCATGTCGTGGCTCATCACCGTGAGCAGGGTCTCGGCGGCAATTGCGGCATGGATAGTCTCCGTATCCTCCAACCCCTTTGTCCTGATCACCCTGATAAACCTGATTCTGTTCTTCCTAGGCATCTTCCTTGAGACCCAGGCCATTATCCTGCTCATGGCGCCGCTGTTGCTGCCCATCGCCGCGTCCATCGGCATGAGCCCCCTGCTTCTGGGAATCATCATGGTGGTGAACACCTCGGTGGGGATGATCACCCCACCCATGGCAGTGAACCTCTTCGTGGCCGTCTCCCTGGTTAAGGAGCACAACGTCCGGCTTGAGGACATCACCAGGAAGATCTTTGCCTTCCTGGTGGCCGAGGTCGTCACGGTAATGGTCATAAGCAACGTTCCGGCCCTGTCCATTGGCATTATCAGCCTGGTGAAGTAGGGCCATGAAGGCCTTTGCCGCGCTTTGCGACGACCTCACCGGCTCGTCGGTGCAGGCCATCCTGCTAAAAGAAAGGGGCCTACCGGTCCGGCAGGTAATACGTCCCGAAGGGGGCATAAAGCCCCCGGCCCCGGGCGAGGTCCTGTCGGTCAACTGCGACACCCGCAGGCTTTCACCCCAAGAAGCGGAAGCCGTCATCAGCCGGCTGCTGTCAATCCTCCCCCCGGACGTCGCAGTCGGGAAGCGGGTGGACACCACCCTCCGGGGACACCTTCTCCTTGAGACTTCAACCATACTGGCGGCCCGGCCCCGGGCTGCCGCTCTTGTAGTCCCCGCCTACCCCCCGTCAGGCAGAATTACCGTGGGGGGGTATCACCTTCTCGACGGCTCGCTGCTGGAGCGGACGGAGGCGGCCAGGGACCCCCTGTGGCCCATAAGGTCTAGCTACGTGCCCGGCTACTTCGGCGAAGCGCTGCCGTGCGGGCAGCTGCCCATGGAGACGGTAAAACTGGGGCCAAAGGCAGCGGCAAGCGCCCTATCGGAGATTCTCTCCGGGGGCGTCAGGGTAATTGCGTGCGACGCCATGACCATGGAGGACATAGAGAATATTGCCGGGGCGGCGGCCTCCCTGCCCTTTGAGATAATCCCTGTGGACCCGGGGCCCTTTACCGCCGCCTTCGTTGCGCGGAAACTCGGCGCGCCGCCCTCCAGGGCGGTCCTGGCCGTGATAGGCAGCGCCTCTGCAAAAACTGCGGGACAGATCGCATGGGCGGAGGCTAGGCTGAAGTGCGCGGCCTTTACCCTTACCCCCGGAGAAAGCTTGGAGGACGCCCTGCCAAAACTAAAGTCCTTCATAGAAGGACTCGGGGGGGACGAGGACTTCGTCCTGATACGGCCCTCCCGGCAGGTAGTCGCCGGAGCGGAGGAGGCCACCTCAGCCTCTTTAGCCGCCCTTGGACTGGAGGCCCTGCATTCCCTGGGCGACAGGGTCTGCGGTATACTTCTGTCAGGCGGCGACACCGCCGCCGTCTTCTTCGAGGCGGCAGACGCCTCCTCCCTGGCGCCCCTTGAGGAGATTCAACCCCTCATCATGGGAGGGCGGATTCTGGACGGCGAGCTGGCAGGGTTCCCCGTTGTCACCAAGGGAGGCCTTATCGGCGGGGAAGACGGAATTTTCCGGGCAGTCCGGTGGCTAAAAAAAGAAAGGAACTGATGGAGATGAACAGTAAAGTTATTGCGGTCCCCATGGGCGACCCGGCGGGGGTGGGCCCCGAGATTGCCATAAAGGCCATGGCGGACCCGGAGGTCTGGGAAAAGGGCATTCCGCTGCTTGTGGGCGACATTGCCGTATTGGAGACGGTGAGGGAGCGGCTTGGGATAGAAACGGAGCTCCGCCCGGTCCGGGAGGGCGGCCCCTTTGACGGGGGTCCGGGCGCCATTCCCGTGCTGGACGCCGGCATCATCCTCCGGGGAACGGAGGTGGAACCGGGTAAAATTACCGCCCTCTCCGGCAAGGCGTCCGTGGCCTACATTCAAAAGTCGGTGGACCTGTGCATGGCGGGCGCCGCTGCGGGGATGGCCACCACTCCTATCAACAAGGAGGCCCTTCGGGCCGCAGGGGCGCCCTACATCGGCCACACTGAGATGCTGGCGGACATGTCCGGCTCGTCAAAAAGCTACACCATGTTCCTGGTGGACGACCTTCGCATCCTCTTCCACAGCCGCCACCTCTCTTTGAAGCAGGCCATTGAAAAGCTGGATAAGGACGACGTGGTCAACTCCCTGGAGACGGCGGCCAAATGCCTGGCCTCCATCGGCCTGCCTGCGGGAACCATTGCCCTGGCCGCTCTCAACCCCCACGCCTCCGACGGCGGCCTCTTCGGCCATGAGGAGGAGGAAATCCTTGAGCCCGCCGTGGCCGAGGCAAGGGCCAGGGGCCTTAACGTAGTAGGGCCCGTCCCGGCGGACAGCGTCTTCTACTTCGGCCTCCGGGGCAAGTACGACGTGGTGGTCTCCCTCTACCACGACCAGGGGCACATTGCCTCCAAGACCTACGACTTTTACAGAACGGTGAGCGTCACCTTCGGCCTCCCCTTCATCCGGACGTCGGTGGACCACGGCACCGCCTTCGACATAGCCTGGAAGGGCATAGCCAACCCCGTGAGCATGAAGGAGGCGTTGTTGGCCGCCTTCAAAATAGCCCCACTCTACAGGCCCTTCTGAGGCGGCCGCGTGGGAAAAACAGAAAATAACGGTCCCGGGCGGATATCGGCTGAAGAGGGGCTGATTATTGCCCGGGAGGCGGAGAACGCTCTCTTCTCGGGAAACCTCGCCGGGGCGGTAGAGAAAATCCTCGAGCGAGGCGACGCATCCAACCCCGAGTGCATGGCGGTCCTTGCGCTGATCGCTATCCTCGACGGCAGGAGGGACGACGCCCTGAAGATTTACGAGGACGGACTCAAAGCCCTCCGAAAGAGGGAAGGGAGGAGGAAGGTAAGCTTCGGTACCCTTTGCGGAGCCTTCTACCCCATTCTTCTGATCGCTGCGGGAGAGCTTAAAAAGGCCTACGACGCAATAAGCGCGGGGGAGGATTTAAGCCCGGTTCCAAGAGTTTACGCAATTTTGCGCTATGTGGCCGACAGGCGGAGCGGGAAAACGGCGATGCCAGTGACGCGCTTTTTAAGGCCCGAGGAGTGCGAAAGACCGACAAAAAACTTCCTCACTTACTACTTCTACGCCCTGTGCATCATCTGGACGGAGCCCGAAAAACTCGAAGAGTACAAATCGGGCCTCCTCATTGCCCTTGAATTTCTGGACGAGAACCCGGCCTTTACCCTTTTTTCCCGGGAGCTGGGGGAGATCCTGGGGGCGCCGGTCAAATCCAGGATGGCCGCCAGAGCTCCCCTGCACGGGCTTCTGGACGTCCGGGAGGGCTGGAAAACCACCCTGGCGGCCCTGGATTCACTGATCCGGGAAAGCGGCAAAAAGGGGAGCGGAGAGAAAAGACTGGCCTGGAAGATCAGCTGGATAACCGGGGGCGACGGGGTAATTGAACAGCTCTTCTTCTCCCCGGTGGAACAGAGGCTTCAGCCCTCCGGAAAGTGGACCGGGGGCCGACCGGTGGCCTTCAAGCGCCTCAAGGGGGAGCTGGTGAAGGAGGAATGGATAACCAGGCAGGACGCCGCCGCTGCCGCCGCTGCCCGGGAGACGGGAGGGTACGACGGCTGGTACTACAAGAAATGGTTCGAGGTGGACGAGGCAAAGATGATCAAGGCGCTGGCCGGCCACCCTTACGTGGTAAGGGATGACGACGGGACGCCGGTGGAGATTCTGGCCGAGTCCCCCGGGGTGGGTGTGGAAACGGGCCCCGACGGCCTATCCCTTAAAATAACCCCCCACCCGTCAACAAGCCCACTCGAGGGCGTATTGGCAGTTGACGAGGGCCATGACAGGATCAGGATATGGGCCTTTACCAAAAAACAGCTGGAGATTGCCTCCCTTCTGGGGAAGAGGGGGTTAACCGTACCTCCGGGCGGCAGGGACGAGGCGCTAAAGACCCTGGAGGCCCTTTCGCCCTTAATCCCTGTGAGCTCGGAGCTGTCGGAGGTGGGCGACGCCCCGGAAGTTCCATCCGACAACCGGATCTATGTCCAGCTTGCTCCTGTGGGAGAGGGTTTTTCTGCCGCATTCACTGTCCGCCCCCTGGGGCCTGCCGGGCCGGCCTTCAGGCCCGGATCGGGCGGGAGGACCGTCTTCGGGACGATGGACGGGCGGAGAGTGAGGACGGTCCGGGACCACGACGGGGAGGCTGCCGCCGCAGAAGAAGTCAGGGAATTATGCCCTGCCCTGGCCGAAGCGGAGCAGACGGACGACTATCGCTGGATACTGGACACCGCCGATCTCTGCCTGGATTTTCTTATACAGGCGGAGGAGCTTGGCGACAGGGCGGCCATTCTCTGGCCTGCGGGAAGGCCGCTGAAGATTAGGGCGAGGGCCGGCTTTCAGTCGGTGAAGGGGGCCGTGCGGTCGTCCAGGGACTGGTTCGTCCTCACCGGAGAGATTGCAGTGGACGAGAAGACGGTCATCTCACTCAAAGAGGCCTGCAGACTCCTCTCCGAGGGCTCCGGCAGGTACATCCCCCTGGGGAACGGGGAGTTCCTTGCCCTGACGGAGGAATTGAGAAAGAGTATTGCGGACCTGGCCGTTGCGGGCGACTGGAGGTCTGACGGCCTTCGCTTCTCACCTCTTTCGTCCTCCCTTGTCGGAGGGCTGGCCTTGGAGGCGGGCGACTTCAGCGGCGATGA
The DNA here is from genome assembly GCA_012519165.1 of Synergistaceae bacterium. Classification (GTDB taxonomy): domain Bacteria; phylum Synergistota; class Synergistia; order Synergistales; family Aminobacteriaceae; genus Aminivibrio. The sequence continues at coordinate 3,791 of JAAYQT010000012.1, read as the reverse complement.
AGAGTGGCATAAAAAAGTAGAGATCCTGCGCAGGGCGGATAGCCTGAACCCTGAAGTCCCCGCCCTATTCCGGGGGGAGCTTCGGGACTACCAGGAGGAGGGCTTCCGGTGGATGATGCGCCTTGCCTCGTGGGGGGCGGGGGCGTGCCTGGCGGACGACATGGGCCTTGGCAAGACCCTGCAGGCCCTGGCGGTACTTCTGGCAAGGGCCCCTGAAGGACCCGCCCTGGTGGTGGCGCCCCTGTCGGTGGTCCCCAACTGGGTCTCTGAAGCAGCCCGGTTCACCCCCTCACTCTCCTTTAAGGAGTTCAGAAACTGCGACAGGAAAAAACTCATGGAGGAGTTGGGCCCCTTCGACGTGGTGGTGGCAAGCTACGGCCTCCTCCGCAACGAAGAGGACCTACTGGAGTCGGTCGAATGGCAAACGGCAGTACTGGACGAGGCACAGGCAATCAAAAACAGCGGCGCCAAACGGTCTGCGGCGGCCATGAAGATAAGGGCGGGTTTTAAGTTCATTACTACAGGAACGCCGGTGGAGAACAACCTCGGGGAGCTCTGGAATCTGTTCCGGTTTATAAACCCCGGCCTCCTCGGCTCAAAAGAAGGGTTCAACAAAAAATTTGCCGCGCCCATTGAAAAATACGGCGACAAAGCTGCGGCAGCCGGCCTAAAAAAGCTGATCCGCCCCTTCCTGCTCCGAAGGACCAAGGACCAGGTGTTAAGCGAGCTGCCTCCCAAGACGGAGATCGTCCTGCGGGTGGAGATGACAAAGGAAGAACGGTCGGTCTACGAGGCCGTCAGGCGGCGTGCCGCAGAAAGAATTGAAACCGGGGACGCGGGGTCCGATCAGCGCTTTCTGGTCCTGGCAGAGCTTATGCGGCTCAGGAGGGCGTGCTGCAGCCCCTCCCTGGTCCTGCCTGAGAAAAGGGCAGAGTCCACGTCAAAACTGGAGGCCCTGGGCGAAATCCTTGACGACCTGACCTCCGCCGGAAGGCGTTGCCTGGTATTCAGCCAGTTCGTGGACCATCTGTCCATTATCGCCCGCTACCTTGAGGAGCGGGGCGTCAGCTATTCCTACCTTGACGGCGCCACCTCGCCCGAGGAGCGAAAAAGGCAGGTCGCAACCTTTCAGTCGGGGGAGAAGGACTGCTTCCTCATCAGCCTCAGGGCCGGGGGGACGGGACTGAACCTTACTGCGGCGGACTTCGTAGTCCACATGGACCCCTGGTGGAACCCGGCGGTGGAGGACCAGGCCTCCGACAGGGCCCACAGAATAGGCCAGGAACGACCTGTAACCGTCTACCGGATTGTAGCCAGGGACACGGTGGAGGAAAAGATAGTGGACCTTCACGGGACGAAGAGAGACTTGGCCGATAGCCTCCTGGAGGGCGCCGAGAAGGCGGCTTCTCTCTCCTTCGAGGAAATGACGGCCCTTATAAGAGAGGGGGGACGGCCTTAAGGAAACTGCCGACGGTCCGTTGACGGTCCGTTCTTGTTTTCCGGCTTAATGAATGGTAGGCTGTTTTTCGTAATTATCCTTAAATTTTATTCTGAGAGGTGACCAGTTCATGCTTGACCAGATAAGAGAAATGTCCGTAGCAATGAAGGAAGAGACAATTGCCCTGAGGCGTCATTTCCACATGCATCCGGAGGCAGCCTGGAACGAGGTAGAGACCACCAAAAAGGTGGTAAAGACGCTTAAGGATCTTGGGTGCGAAATCGTCCAGGTCGGCTTCGGCGGCACGGAGTGCGGCGTGGCGGCCGACCTTAAAGGGGGAAGGCCCGGGAGGTGCGCGGGCTTGCGGGCCGACATGGACGCCCTGCCCATGGATGAGGACAACGACGTACCCTACAAATCTATCTTTCCGGGGGTAATGCACGCCTGTGGTCACGACGCCCACACCGCCATGCTGTTAAGCGCCGCTAAAATTCTGGCGGAGATAAGGCCGAAACTATCGGGGACGGTTCGGTTTTTGTTCCAGCCTGCAGAGGAGAGCGGCCTGAAGTCCGGCGCCAAGGCCATGGTGGAGGAAGGGGCTCTCGAAGGGGTGGACGAAGTTGCGGGGCTTCACATCTGGGCCCAAGAACCTTCAGGCACGATACTCTACCGTTCAGGCCCCGTTATGGCGGCGGCCGACGGCTGGTACCTCACCCTGAAAGGGAAGGGAGGGCACGGCTCCACGCCGGAGCTGGCCATCGATCCCACCATCACAGCCGCGAACATTGTTCTTAATCTCCAGGCAGTGGTCGGCCGGGAGGTGAGCGCGAAGGAAACGGTGGTGGTGAGCACCGGGGTTGTCAAGGCCGGCGAGACCGCCTTCAACATCATTCCCGATACCGCCGTCATGAACGGCACCGTCCGATCTTTCAACCCCGAGGTACAGAACCACGTGGAAGAGGCCATCCGCAGGGTAATTGCGGGGGCGTGCCAGATAGGCCGGTGCGAATATTCCCTGGACTACAAGAGGTTTATCCCCGCCACCATCAACGATCCCGGGGTCACTGGCGAGGCGGTAAAGGTCTTCGGCGCCCTTGCGGGGACCGAGAACGTAAAGGAGATGGGGCTCATCATGGGTTCCGAGGACTTCAGCTACTTTCAGCAGAAAGTTCCGGGGACCTTCTTCTTCCTGGGAAGCGGCAACGCCGCCAAGGGTACCGATAACGCTCACCACCACCCCAGGTTCAATGTGGACGAGGACGCCCTGCCCCTGGGCGCGGCCTGCCTGGAGGGCTTTGCCTGGAGCAGGCTCTGCGGGAAGTGACGATTACTTAAGGTTTTTAAACTGCGAGGGACGCCCCGGGGCGTCCCTCGTCTTTTTTAGTTCCGTCTAGTCCAGGGCGCCTATGGCCTCCTCCACCGCTTCCACCACCGCGCCTCTTGCCGCCAGGGCCTCCACCCTCTCCATGAGGGGGTGAAGGTACTCGTCGTGCTTAAGGTAGGGCGCTGCGCCCCTGATGCAGTCGTGAGCCGCAGTGGTCCCCGCGCCGGGCTTCAGCAGCCGGCTGAAGTCCAGGGCCTGGGAGGCGGTGAAAAGTTCTATGGCCACCACCTTCCGGGTATTATCCAGAATATTCAGGGCCTTCCTGGCGGAATAGGCCCCCATGGAAACGTGGTCCTCCTGGTTTGCCGACGTGGGGATAGAGTCCACCGACGACGGATGGGCCAGCACCTTGTTTTCCGACACAAGGGCGGCCGACGTGTACTGGGCAATCATGAATCCGCTGTTCAGGCCGCTGTTTTCCACCAGGAAGGGGGGAAGGCCCGACAGGCTTCCGTCCACAAGCCTAGCCTGCCGCCTCTCCGAGATATTGGCCTGCTCCGCTACGGCGATTCCGAAGAAGTCCATGGCCAGGGCCAGGGGCTGGCCGTGGAAGTTACCCCCGCTGATGGCGACGCCGTCATCGGGGAAGATTATGGGGTTATCGGTAACGGAGTTGATCTCCGTCTCCAAAACCCGCCGGACGTAGCCCAGGGCGTCCCTCGACGCGCCGTGAACCTGGGGAACGCACCGGAGGGAGTAGGCGTCCTGCACCCGGCCGGTTTTGTGTTTTTCTATGATCTCGCTGCCCTCAATGAGTCTGCGGATGTTACGGGCCACCCTTCCCTGGCCGTCGTGAGGCCGCAGGGCGTGGGTCCGCTCGTCGAAGGCGTAGGGGACGCCGTGAAGCGCCTCCAGGGAGATGGCGGCGGCAATATCCGCAGTTTTGGCCAAATTTTCGGCGTCCAGGAGAGCCAGTACCGCCATGGCGCCCATGGAGGCGGTACCGTTGTTAAGGGCAAGGCCGTCCTT
>JAAYQT010000142.1 GCA_012519165.1 Synergistaceae bacterium | reverse complement strand
GCTGTACGGGGAGTTCCCCAGGGCGGCGTCTGTGACCGTGAGGGGGAGAACCTGCCAGATGGACTGTCCGGAGAGGGCCAGAAATTCTAAAAATTCGCGGGCCGGTTTGCCTAAATCTCCCGTCCCTCCCTCTCCCGGAAGGGAGAGGAGGGGGAGGAGGACGCCGCATGATCTGTTCAAAAAAACACCCCTGTATAATAAATTCCCGCTATAATAGTAAAAAGCCCCGATTAAGCCTCCCGGCAGAGGCCCTGCGCAACGGTAAAATTTAAACTCTATTTTACACCAGGAACGGGAAATTAATATCCGGCGGCCCTGAATAGCTGAAACATGATATATAATCGGCGGGAATAACCGGATAGGGAAGGGCGTTTTAACCATGCTTTCAATATGTATCCACGGTCACTTTTACCAGCCTCCCAGGGAGAACCCCTGGCTTGAGGAGATTGAAATACAGGAGTCCGCCGCTCCCTGGCACGACTGGAACGAAAGGATAGCCTCCGAGTGCTACGGCCCCAACGGCGCGGCCAGAATCCTCGACGAAAAGGGCTGGATCAGGAGCATTACCAACAACTACTCCCGCATAAGTTTTAATTTCGGGCCGACTCTTCTCTCCTGGATGGAAAGAAAGCGGCCCGATATTTATGAGGCTGTCCTAAGGGCGGACAAGCTGGGGGCGGAGCGGTTTTCAGGCCACGGCCCAGCCGTCGCCCAGGTCTACAACCATATAATAATGCCCCTGGCGTCAAGGCGGGACAAGGAGACCCAGGTTATCTGGGGGCTGGAAGACTTCAGACGGCGATTCGGCCGGGACCCGGAGGGGATGTGGCTCGCCGAAACTGCCGTTGATACTGAAACCCTGGAGGCGCTGGCAGAAAACGGAATCCGTTTTACCATACTGGCGCCCCGGCAGGCCGCCTCGGCCAGGTACGGGGGCGAAAACTTGTGGGTGGACGTGTCAGGGGAGAGGGTGGACATCTTCAAGCCCTACAACTGTCCGCTGCCCTCGGGAAGGTCCATTGCCCTATTCTTTTACCACGGGGGGCTGGCCCAGCAGGTCGCCTTCGGAGAGGCCCTCCGAAACGGCAGGGCCTTTGCCGACATGCTTCTTGACGCGGGGCCCGCCCGGTATTTTGAACCGCCCATTCTCTCCGTGGCCACTGACGGCGAGACCTTCGGGCATCACCACAAGTACGGCGACATGGCCCTTGCAAGCTGCCTTGAGGAGATAGAGAAGAGCGAACGGGGCAGGCTTACCGTCTTCGGCGAGTACCTTCAGAATCACCCGCCCACGGGGGAGATAAGGATAGTGGAAAATTCGTCATGGAGCTGCGTCCACGGCGTGGAACGATGGCGGAGCGACTGCGGATGCTCCGCCCACTCAAGGCCCGGGTGGGGACAGGGCTGGAGGAAGCCTCTCAGGGAAGCCCTGGACGGCCTTAGGGACGGCCTGTCCGGCCTGTTCGGAGAGAGGGCCGGGGAGTTTTTCTCCGACCCCCGGGAGGCCAGAAACCGGTACGTAGAGGTCCTTCTGGACAGGCGGCCGGAAAAGGTACGAGAGTTTCTGTCAAGAGAGGCGGGGAGGGCCCTGTCGGAGGACGAAGAGTCAAAAGCCGCCTCCATGCTGGAGATGGAGAAGAACCTTATGTATATGTACACAAGCTGCGGTTGGTTCTTTGACGAAATCTCCGGAATCGAGACCCTCCAGATACTGGCCTACGCCGCCAGAGCCCTGGAATTGGGGGAGGGGCTCTTTCCCGGGAATAATTTAAGAGGCCCTTTTTTGGCCAGGCTGGCCGGCGCCCGCAGCAATATTTCGGAGTTTCGGGACGGCCGCCGGATTTTCGAGATATTTATAGAACCCCTACGCTCCGACCTGCTCAGGGCGGGGGCCCACTTCGCCGTTTCCTGCCTCTTCGCCAGGGACAAAGAGAACGGATGTCGCCTGGACCGGTGCGCCTTTACATCGTACAGGATCACCGAATGCTTCCTGGAGACGAAGGAGGCCGGGGACGTCAGGTACGTTCTCGGCTACCTGGGGATTATATCGGAGGTGACCCTGAAGCGGGCCGACCTTTTTGCGGCGGCCCTTTACACGGGGGGCAGGCATGTCCTGTGCGGAGTCGCGGGCGCCGACCTTCCGGGGTACGGAAACGGACTGGCGGAAAATGTCGAAGCCGCGTTGAAGAAAGGTGACGGCGGGGCCCTGGTAGAGTTTTTCGGGCATAACATCTTCTCCCTCCGCCACTTGTTTAAAGACGAACAGCGCAAAATACTGCAACACATCATATCCGAGGATGTGGCGGAGGTCTCCGGTTCGTTAAGGACCATACTAAGCGACTACTCATCCGTGCTTTCCTTCCTTGCCGAGCTTTCCATGCCCGCCCCCGCCTCCTTCCGCAGGGTGGCGGAGGTAGTACTGAACGACGACCTGCTCGCTGCGCTTGAGAGCCCTGTCCTTAATATTGACTTTCTGAGGCGAAGGGTTTTTGATGCGGAACGGTGGGGTATCTCCCTTGACACGGAGACCCTGCGCCACAGAGCCAGGCTGAGGCTTGAAAAAATGCTTGACGGCCTGACCCTCCTCCCCGATGACGGCGAATCTTTGACCGAAGTTAACGGGTTTTTGTCGTTTTTGGGCGAGAACGGGTGGGATGTTGACTTGTGGGGGGCTCAGAACAGATTCGCAAGACTGCTCAATGGCGGAAGACGGCTAAGCTCAGATTTGGCGAATTTGGTCGACCAGCTCGGAAGGTTGCTGAAAATCAGAGTTTCAGGGGACCGGTCGGCCTTTTCAACCCTGTGAGGGGCGAAGGCTCAATCTGGACTTAAGGGGCCAAATATGGAAGAATGGTAGGGCCGACGGGCGCGCCCGACGGGGGAATACATATTAAAAGGAGGTAGTTAGGATGAGGTATGGAAGACTGGTTATGATTTTTGCAGTTGCGGCCCTTTGCCTGGCCGCACCGCTGGCAGCCGGCGCCGCCGTGGAGGTGAGGATGTCCTACAACGGACCCGCCGACGCCGAGAATAACGCCGTTCACCTATTCGCCGAGAACTTTGTAAAGTTCGTTGAAGAGGGAACCGAAGGCAGGGTCAAGGTCAAGCTCTTCCCCGACAGCCAGCTGGGCAACGAGGAAGAACGAATGGAGCTGCTCTCCAAACAGGGGATGAATCAGCCCATAATCAACGTGGCCTCCTTCGCCGGGGTGGCGCCCGTCTTCCCGGAGATTTACGCCTCCGCCGTGCCCTTCATGTTCAACAGTTATAAGGCGGCCCATATCTTCTTCGACGAAAGCGAGTACTGGAAAAAAGCGCAGAAGGTGTTCTATGAGCGCACCGGGGCATACCTCTTCGAGGCTGTGGAGGAGGGCGGGTTCCTGGCCTTCACCAACAACAAGAAGGAGATCCGCTCACCCAAGGACTTTGAGGGCCTCAAGTTCCGGGGAATGGACGAGGGGCAGGTAATCCTCTACCAGTCCTTCGGCGCCAGCGGAACCCCCGT
>JAAYQT010000141.1 GCA_012519165.1 Synergistaceae bacterium | reverse complement strand
AGGCAGGCGTCCCTGTCGCCCTTCATGGCTCTTGCGGTCATGGCCAGCACGGGCGTGCGTAGGTTGAGGGCGCCCTCCGGCATAGCGCGGAGCCTTCTGGCGGCCTCCATGCCGTCCATGCGGGGCATTTCCACATCCATTAGCACAAGGTCGTAGGGCTTTTCGGCCAGTATTTTCAGGGCTTCAACCCCGTTTGAGGCCAGGTCGGGCTGTATGCCCAGTTTGCGAAGCATTGTCACCGCCACTTTCCGGTTTATGACGTTGTCCTCCACCAGGAGAACCCGTTTTTCCGATAGCGCCCGCAGCCGCCCGTGGTCGGGGGAGAGCTCGTCGTGGCGTGCAGCGGGGGCGGAGTCTTCCCGCAGGACGGGGAGGCTGACGGTGAAGTAAAATACGGAGCCTGGGCCCCCCGGGGCGGCCTCCGGACGATGGGGCGCGGGGCTTTCGGCCGTTATTTTGGCGCCCATCAGCTCGGCAAGGCCCTTTGTTATGGCAAGGCCCAGGCCCGTTCCGCCGAACCGCCTTGTGGTGGATTTGTCCGCCTGGGCGAATTTTTCGAAGATATGCTCCATTCTCTCCGGCGGTATGCCTATTCCCGTGTCTCGGACGGCGAACTCCAGGACGGCCCTTCCCCCCTCCTCCTTTTCGGCCTTGACGGAGAGGGTTACTTCCCCTTTTTCGGTAAATTTTACGGCGTTGCTCAACAGGTTGGTCAGTATCTGGCGGAGGCGGCCGGGGTCGCCCTTTACGAAGCGCGGAGCGGCCGGGTCCGTGAGTGCTGTCACCGTTATGTTTTTCTCCCCGGCACGGGTTGCGAAGAGGGCGGTTACGTCCTTTACAAGGCCCGGGAGGTCCAGCCGCACCTCCTCAAGCTCCAGTTTGCCCGCCTCTATTTTGGAGAAGTCCAGGATGTCGTTCAGCAGCCCGTTGAGGTATTCGGCGCTGCCCATGATGGTTTCGGCGCAGTCCCTCTGTTCGCCGGTCAGGTTTTTTTCGAGCAGCAGGGAGGCCATGCCTATGACGCCGTTCAGGGGGGTGCGGATTTCGTGGCTCATGTTGGCCAGGAATTCGCTCTTTGCCCTGTTGGCTTTTTCAGCCCTCTTCGCCATCTCCCGGGACAGTTTCGACTCCTGCTCCAGGAGGTCCATGGTGGTTTTTAAGGCAGCTTCGCCGGCCTTGCGGCCTGTTATATCCCTGATGATGGTCAGCAGGCCCAGAAATTCGCCGTCGTCGTTGTAGACGCCCGTGGTCCTCAACTCCGCCCAGAGGGAGGAGCCATCCTTGCGTATCAGCTCCATCTCGCGGGCCTTTCCGCTGTCGGGGTAAGGGCGGCCGGCCTCCACTTCCCGCCTTATCTGCGCCATTCGCTCCCTGTTTTCGGGGGTTGGCCCTCCGCAGATAAGGTCGAAGGGGGTAATTGCCATGAGTTCGTCGGGGGTATAGCCGAGCATTTCGGCGCCCGCCGGGCTGACATACCTGAACTTTCCGTCCAGGTCGGTAACCCAGATGCCGTCCTTGGAAAATTCCACTATTCTTTTGTAAAATTCGGCGTTCATTCTTTCCATCCCGACATCTTCCTT
>JAAYQT010000140.1 GCA_012519165.1 Synergistaceae bacterium | reverse complement strand
GGGAACCGAGAAGTTTATTCCGAAGAAGGAGTATCCCCGCTCCTCCTTGAAGGGCTCGTACCGGGTGGCGGCGCTCTTGAGCTGGAGGTCCGCCCCCTGAAGGTCGATCCTCACCTTTGTATCTCCGTCGGCAATGTACAGGGGAGACGAGCTCTTGTCCCTGGACACATTTTCGTAAAGCTTGTTGCGACGCGTCTTCACCTTGCCGTCCTTGTCGGTGTAGGTCTCCATCTGCTCGTATTCCCTCATCACCGACGCCTCGTAGTAGGCGCAGGGGGTCTCGTTATGGGGGGATTTAAGGTCGCCGTCCGTCTCGGCCGTTCCGTTTACCTCCACAAAATCCTTGTAGCTGTCCCCGAGGCCCTCCGCGTCCATGGCCCTGAAGGATTCGGAGATTTCGGCCAGAGACGTGGCCTTCAAAAATTTCAGCTCCGTCGCAAACCCCGCCTTTTTCTTGCTCTGTACGAAAGCCAGGTAGGCCCCTCCCGCAGCGAGAAGGCCGCCCACTCCCAGTCCAACCGCAGTCATGAATATTACCTCCTTTGAGCAGCCTTAAATTAAGTATAAAGCTCCTTCAAGATATCGTCGTACTGGTCGGCGTAGGCCGCCACCGTCTGAAGAGCGCCCAGAAGCTCATTTTTGTCCAGGTTGGCGCCGGGGACGGAGCACGACAGCATTACGGTATCGTCAAACACCAGCGAGAAGGCGCCCATGGGAAGGTCGGCGTTAAGGCGCATAAACTCCGGCGCCACCTTGGCCCTGTCCACGTTCTCCGCCAGGTAGGAGAAGACTTTGACAAGCACGTCCTCGCTGTGCCAGGGGATAACGGTCACCTGGATCGTAGCGCTGCCGAACTGGAAGGAGATGAGGTCGTCCACCCGAACGAGGTCGTCCTCGTCGAAGAACTCGTCCATCCAGGAGTCCACCTTCTTTCTGACCTCGGCCAGCATCTTCTCGTTAACGCCGTCCTTCAGAAGGGGAAATTTATGCATCCGCTCCGCCTCCCATCTTTTCCATCAGTTTGGCCATCTCCGCCTCCAGGGCCAGATCCGCCTCCATGGCCTTGAAGGGGTCGTCCGCCGGGGCGTCGCCGGAGAGCTCCGAGAAAGCCTCGGCCTCCGCCTCCATGCCTTCTATCTTCTTTTCCATTTTTTCGAACTTTGCGAAGGCGCCCTGTCCCGCGCCGCTCATGGCCGAGGAAAACTCCTTTTGGGTTTTAGCCGTCTGGGCCCTGGCCACAAGGGTGGCCTGCTTCATCCGGGCTTCGTCAAGCCTTGCCTTGAGGGCGTCGAGCTGGGAACGAAGGGCCGATGTGGTGGAGCTTGCCTGGGCCAGCATGGTTTCGTACTGTTTTACCTGTCCGTCGTAGACGAGTTTTTTGGAAAGCGCCTGCTTGGCTAGGTCGGCGTTTCCCGCCTTCAGGGCGAGGGCCGCTTTTTCCTCCCACTGTTTTGCCTGCGCCGCCGCGCCGTCGCACTGCTTCCGGAGGTCACGCTCGTTGGCCATGGCCTTCGCCAAAGATGACGTGGCCTTTACCAGCCCCTCTTCCATCTCGATGATCATCTGCTTTACCATCTTTTCGGGGTCTTCCATTTTGTCCAGCATGTCGTTTACGTTAGCTTTGAAGATGTCGGTTACTCGCGCAAATATGCTCATGTTCTCCCTCCTTTTTTACACGCCGCAGTTGTTGACCGGCAGATTGTATTGTAACATCTTCTCGCAAAAATTCCCCGCACCTGCGCCGCCTTTAACGGGGTGGTATTTCCCACCCCCCGCTCTGCCTACCGATTAATTACAGAGATGATAACATATTTCCCCGTCCTTAAAAAATTTTACCGGCCGAAAGGTAGCTTCGGAATTTATGGCCCTTTTTGCCTCCTTTGGGTTAGAATAGTTTTAAGATCCCGCTTATGGGGACGAAAGAAACCTACTCTTACAAAATCCGGAGAGAAAAACATGATTGAAGAAAAAATCATGAGGACCATCCGCAATTTAATTACGGGAAACGCTGACGATTCCAGGCGGGCGGGGGGGCTTTACGAGGTCACGTCCGTCCTTGCGGAAAAAGAAAGCTTTTTTTCCACGGGAAAGCTCAACTTTTCGGCTAAATTCAGGGTGAACGAAACCGATAAAGAAGTAATTTACAACGAGGCCCTTATTGAGAAAATAATGGGGCTTGAGGCCGGCTTCGGAAGGGGCTTTTCAAGGTTCGGCCCCGGTCCGCAGAAGGCGGAACCCGCAAAAAAACCGGAGGGGTACACCTTCAGATTTCGCCAGATCCGGGAAGCGGTAAAAAAAGCCGTGGAGGAAGAAGGCTATACCTTCAGGCACCATTTGTGGGGCAGCCTGTAGCTTGTACTTCCGTAAATTTTCTGCTATAGTAAATAGATAAAATTTGCAGTTTAATCGGAGGTCGCCATGAACGCCGTCAGCCCGGTTAATCCCGCAATAAACATAAGCCCTCCGGCCCCGGTTGCGGACCGGCCGGTACGGGACGACCTGAAGCGCGCAGAGGCGGAAGTCCTCCGCCAGGAGAGGCTGCTGCGCAACTCAGAGGATGTTGCATCCACCGTCTACCATTACTCGGTCAGCGCCGACGGAAGGCCTTACATTACCGGCGCTACGGTTACCATG
>JAAYQT010000139.1 GCA_012519165.1 Synergistaceae bacterium | reverse complement strand
CCCCCCCGGCGCGTCTATCATCCCTGCGGCCCTGGCACTGGGGGAGGCGGAGGGGATCGACGGCAAAAAACTCCTGGAAGCCGTTATTGCAGGGTACGAAGCATCGCTGCGGATCGGCACGGCCATCAACCCGGGCCACTACCTTAAGGGGTTTCATCCTACCGGCACAATTGCCACCTTCGGGACCACGGCGGCGGCGGCAAAAATCCTGGGCCTCTCGCCGGAGCTTACGGTACATGCCCTCGGGATTGCGGGAAGCATGGCGTCGGGGATAAACCAGTACGAAATAGACGGGGCCGTTTCAAAGCACGTCCACCCCGGAAACGCCGCCAAAAACGGCATTATGGCGGCCATGCTGGCCCGGGACGGGATGACGGGACCCGGCGAAATCCTGGAAGGGCGGCTGGGCTTCTTCCACTGTTTTGCCGACGACGTCAAAGAGGACATCGTAACCTCCGGCCTGGGCAAGGACTGGCACATTCTTAGAATCTACTTCAAGCCCTACTGCTCCTGCCGGTACGTCCACTACGCCATTGAGGCCACCCAGAAGGACCTTGAGCAGTACCCCTTCACCCCGGAAAACATCGAGTCCATAGTGGTAAGAACTCACCGCAACGCCAAGCAGGGCTCCGACATCCCCGACTATCGCTCCCCTCTTCACGCGAGGCTCAGCATCCAGTACGGCATTGCGTCCATTCTGGTACGGGGCAGGGCAGGCATCCGTGAGTACGAGGAGGAGGCCATCGCCGACCGGGAGGTAAGGCGGGTATCCGACCTGGTAAAAATCGAGGTGGACGAGGAGATCCAAAAAGTCTACCCCAACCCCCGCTCCATGATAGTGGAGATTACAGACAAGCGGGGCAACACTGCCTCCTCCAGGATAGACCACGCAAAGGGGGATGCTGAAAATCCCATGTCCAATGAAGAGCTCTTTGAAAAATTCCGGGACGTTACAGGAGGAATCATCAACGGGGAAAGAGCGGAAAGAATTATGGCTGCGGCCATGTCCATGGAAAACCGTGAGGAGATAGGCTCCTTCACGGAGATGCTCCACATCCAATAGGGAGGAATAGGTCGTGATGGACACAATCAACGCGAGATTGTCAAAGTTTTCGTCGGAGTACCGGTATGAGGACATACCCACAGAGGTGTTGGACCACCTGAAGAGGGTGCTGCTGGACAACTACGGATGCGGACTCTTCGGCTCCACCACCCAGTGGATGAAGATCTACCGGGACGTGCTGGAAAAGATGAGCGACCGGGAAGAGGCCTCCATCTGGGGAACCGACAGGAAGACCTCCGTGGTCAACGCCATGATGCTGAACGGCTCGGCAATCAACTCCTTCGAGCTTGACGACACCCACACCGACGGCATAATCCACGTTTCCACCGGCGTTTTGGGCTGCGTCACCGCCTTCGCCGAAATGCTGGGCAGTGTCAGCGGCAAGGACTTCCTTACCGCTACCGCCCTGGCCTACGAAGTGGCCTGCCGGGTTGCCGCGCCAGTAGGCATGGAGATAGCCCACCAGGGGTGGAACAACACGGGCACGTGCTGCCCCTTCGGCTCCACCGCAGGCGTGGGAAGGATGCTGGGCCTCACGACGGACCAGATGGGACATGCCATGGGCATTGCCGGAAACTGGGCGGGGGGCCTCCAGGCGGTGCAGTTTGCCTCCATGGCAAAGCGCATAGTTCCATCAAAATCGTCGGAGGGGGCCATAATCGGCGCCCTGCTCGCCCAGAAGGGCTTCACCGGCATTGAGGACGTCTTCGAGAACAAGTTCGGAGGCTTCTACAACTGCTTCACCGACGACGTTTACGACGTGGAGCGCACCAGCGGAGAGCTGGGAGACCGCTGGGAGCTCATGGGAATCGGCCTCAAATTCTACTCCACCTGCCGCAGCAAACACACCACCATCGGGGCCCTGCGGAAATTCCGGGAGGATAACCCCGACGTCACCCCCGACGACATCACTAAGGTGGTTGCCCACACTACATCCATTACCCACAAGTACTCGGTGGGCGCCGACGCCATTACCAGCGTGGTGGCGGCCCAACTCAGCCACCCCTATGTCTGCGCGGTCACCCTCCTTGAAGGCACGGCCTTCATCAATCAGTTCACAGAGGAGAAGATCAAAGACCCCCGGATCCTCGAGTTTGCCAAGAAGGTGGAAGTGGTAGCCGACGAGGAAATAGAAAACCTTCCCAGGCACCTTCGCTACACGGTAAAGGTGGACGTACACACTAAGGACGGCCGGGTGTTCAACCTGAGGGAGAGCTTCCCCAAGGGCCACCCGAAGAACCCCTTCACCCACGACGAGCTGCTGTGGAAGTTCAACTCCCTGGCGGAGAAGGCGCTGCCCGACAAGGGCCGGCGGGACAAGATAGTGGAGGCGGTGCTCAACCTGGAAAAGCTGGACAACGTAAGGGAGCTTACGACCCTGCTGGCAAGCGGAAATTAGGGGGGATAACCGGTGGGCAGGACGGCGGCTGAAAAAATAATATCAGCAAAGGCAGGGGTGGACGCCAGGGCCGGCGATTTTGTAGTGGCCTGCGCAGACCTGGCCATGATCCATGACACCACGGGCCCCATTGCCATAAAGGCGTTCAGCGAGTACGGCCGGGAGAAGGTATGGGACCCCTCCAAAATGGTGATAGTCCTGGACCACGCCACCCCCAGTCCTAACGAGCGGATAAGCAACCTCCACATGCTGCTGCGGGAGTTTGCCGCCCGGCAGGGCATAACCCTCTTCGACGCAGGGGAAGGGGTCTGCCACCAGCTGGTGGTGGAAAAAGGCCTTGTCCTGCCCGGAGGGCTCGCCGTGGGCGCCGACTCCCACACATGCACCTACGGCGCCATGGGGGTATTCGCATTCGGCATAGGCTCCACCGACATGAGCGGCGTAATGCTCACCGGCAAGCTCTGGCTACGGGTACCGGGGACCATGAAAGTGATCTTCCGGGGGGGGATGCCCGAAGGGGTAAGCTCCAAGGACCTGATGCTCAACTTTATCGGGAAGATCGGGGCCGACGGGGCGGACTACCTGGCCCTTTCGTTTTCAGGCGACACGGTTAAGGCCATGTCCCTGTCGGAGCGGATGACGCTCAGCAACATGGCTATTGAGTGCGGCGCCAAGGCGGGACTTGTTGCGTCGGACGAAAAAACCGCCGCCCACCTGAAGGCCCTGGGCAAGGGCGAAGGCAGCCCGGCCTACGACGACGATGACGCCGTCTTTGACAGGGTTTTGGAGATCGACGCGTCAAAAGTACCGCCCCAGGTGGCCCTGCCCCACTCGGTGGACTCGGCAGTCCCCGTCACAGAAGCCGCCGGGACGGAGGTTAGCCAGGTTTACATCGGCACCTGCACCAACGGCAGGCTGGACGACCTGAGAATAGCGGCACGGATCCTTTCGGGCAGGAAAGTCTCACCCAACTGCCGCCTCCTGGTATGCCCCCCTTCCAGGAAGATCATGGCGGACGCCATCGCTGAGGGCATCCTCCTTCAGCTGGTGGAGGCGGGGGCGGCCATTCTTCCCCCCGGCTGCGGCCCCTGCCCGGGCACCCACCTCGGCGTGCCCGGCGACGGCGAGAACGTTATCTCCACCGCCAACCGCAATTTCAAGGGCAGGATGGGCAACAACAAGGCGGGCGTCTACCTGGCGTCCCCAGCTACATGCGCTGCAAGCGCCCTGGAGGGCCGCATCACGGATCCCAGGCCTTTCCTGCAGGGCCGGTAAGGAGGAGGCCGGACATGGAAAAACACATAACGGGAGCAGTCCACAAGTTTGGCGACGACATCAACACGGACTACATAATTGCGGGCAAGTACACCAAAACTCTGGACTTCTCCACCCTGGCGGAGCACGTCTTCGAGGATGTGGATCCGGAGTTTAAAAACCGCGTCCGGGCCGGGGACGTGGTGGCTGCCGGCAAAAACTTCGGCTGCGGCTCCTCGCGGGAGCAGGCTCCCATAGCCATAAAGTACGCCGGGGTCTCGGCCATACTGGCCAAATCCTACTCCCGCATTTTTTTCAGAAACGCCATCAACCAGGGTATTCCGGCCTTTATCTGCGACACGGACGCCATGGAGACGGGCGACGAAATCACGGTCAACATCGAGGAAAGCTTTGCGGAGCTCCCCGGCAGGAATATTAAAATACCCCTCACCCCCCTCTCGCCCGTCATGGTGAATATCCTGGAAGAGGGGGGCTTAGTTGAATACCTCAAAAAGAACGGGACCTACATCCTTCCCGAATGAGGCGGGAAATCATGCGAAGGGAGGTCGATAGACAAGAATAACTGAAGTCGGATCCCGCGGTGTTTTATCGTATTTGGAACTAAAAATCGACAGGAGGTACGAAAAATATGACGCGGAAAAAAGGCTTATTCAAAGCGGCATTTGTAGCAGTCCTGGCAGCCATGGTCTTTGCGGGCGCCGCCGGGGCGGAAGTGCACCTCAACATGGGAAGCACCTCCTCCACCTCGGGGGTTTACGCCTGGTGCGTGGCGGCGGCCAACCTGGTAAACAAGGCGGATAACGGCATCCAGGTCACTGTGGTGGAGAGCGGCGCGGGCATGGACAACCTGCGCAAACTCAGCGCCGGGGTGTTTGACTACGCCATGGCCATCGACCTTCCCGGCTCCCTCCAGCTATACAAGGGCATCGAGGGCTTCGAGGGCAAGCAGTTCAAGGACGTCCGGTGGCTCTTCCTGCGGAACATCTTCGCCGACAGGCTTTACGTCCGCAAGGACTCGGGCATTACTTCCTTCGCCGACCTCAAGGGCAAGAGATTCTGCCCCGGAATCCCCGGCTCGGCGTCCGCCGCCTACGTAATGGACTACAACAAGATTCTGGGGCACGAAATCGACCTGGTACCCTCGGCCCTGGGCGACGCCATAACTGCCCTCAAGGAAAACAGGATAGTCGGAATGCAGAAATCCAGCGGACTTAACAACATGGACGCCGCCCTTATCGAAGTCAACCTCACCACCCCCCTTACCGTGGTGGGCTACTCCGAGGATGACGTGAAGAAGATCCAGGAAAAAATCCCCTACATGACCTTCCTGAAACGTGAAAAGGGCAGCATCGCCGAATTCCCCGACGTGGGACCCATCTGGGAGGAGTGCCCCATCGCCGGGGCAGTGGCCACTGCCGCCATGCCGGAGGAGGTTGGCTACCAGATAGTTAAGGCCTACGTGGAGGGCTTTGACGAGATAGTTGCAGCCTACGGGCCCGTCAAGGGCTTTGACCCGGTAGGGGACTACTTCAAAAATGCCGGCGACGACGTGGTTCCGGCCCATGCGGGCCTTATCCGCTACGCCAAGGAAAAGGGAATCGAGGTTCCGGAGCGGT
>JAAYQT010000138.1 GCA_012519165.1 Synergistaceae bacterium | reverse complement strand
TAGAACACAAGGTAATCCTCACCATGGCAGGCGACCACGGCGTGGTGGACGAAGGGGTGGCCCTCTACCCGAGGGAGGTGACCGTGCAGCAGGTCTTTAACTTCCTGCAGGGGGGCGGGGGGGTAAACGTCCTGGCCCGTCAGGCGGGCGCCAGGGTGGTGTTGGTGGACATGGGCGTGGACTACGACTTCGAGCCCCGGGACGGCCTGCAGATTAGAAAGGTCGGCAGGGGTACTGCCAATTTCTTCCGGGGGCCCGCCATGACCGGGGATCAGGCCGTTAAATGCCTTGAAGAAGGCATTGCGGCGGCGGAAGAAGAGGCCGCCAGGGGTATGGACATCCTGGGCGTGGGGGACATGGGAATAGGCAACACCACTCCGTCCTCGGCCATTGCCTGCGCAGTGACGGGGGTATCTGTCCCCCTTGCCACGGGGCGTGGGGCGGGCCTCACCGACGAGGGGCTAAAGAAAAAAAGGGCCGTCATCGAGGGAGCCCTTGCTCTCCACAGTCCCGACCCGAAGGACGGCCTGGACGTACTGTCCAAGGTGGGGGGTTTTGAGATCGGCGGCATTGCCGGGGCCATAATAGGGGCGGCCTCCCTGGGCGTCCCGGCGGTAGTGGATGGCTTTATTGCCACAGCGGCCGCGGCGCTTGCCTACCTGGTCTGCCCCAAGTGCAGGGACTATATGATCTTCTCCCACGAGTCGGTGGAGATAGGCCACGAGCACCTTCTGAACTTCCTCAACGCAAGGCCCCTGCTGAACCTGGACATGCGCCTGGGCGAGGGGACGGGCGCCGCGCTGGCCATCTCCCTGGCGGAGGCCTCGGTTCGGGTTCTTAACGAAATGGCCACGTTTGAAGGGGCGGGGGTCTCGGGGCCCCTGGAGCCGGAAGGCTTCGCCGGGGGGTAGGGCAGAATTGGACTTCTTCCGCGCCCTCTCCTTTTTAACCATCCTTTCCTGCCCGTCCTGCGACAGCCCTCCTGAGCAGCTTGGGCGGTGCTGCGCCTGGTTCCCCGCTGTCGGGCTGGTACTCGGGACGATGCTTGCCGCAGCGGGGGCGGGCCTTGCCTTTATATTGCCGCCCCTGCCGTCGGCGGCATTTGTAGTGATGCTTTGGGCCTTTCTTACCAGGGGCCTCCACCTGGACGGCCTGGCAGACACTTTCGACGGCCTGGGGGGCGGATGGGACGGCCCCTCCCGGCTTGCCATAATGAAGGACAGCCGCCTGGGGACCTTCGGCGGGATAGCCCTGGCGGGGGCGCTGATGGTCAAGACGGCTCTTTTGGCAGGATTGCCGGGGGAGGCGGGCGTTAGGGCCCTGCTGGCGGCCCCGGTCGCCGGGCGGTGGGCCATGCTCCCCGCTATTTATTTCTTCCCTTCCGCCCGGCCCGGAGGCATGGGGGACCTGTTCAAGAAGGGGAGCCCGTCCTCCCGTCTGGCCCTGGGGACCCTCCTTGCCGCGGCGGCGGCCGCCCCGGCAGGGTCAAGGGGAGCGGCCTCGCTGGCGGCGGCGGCAGTTTTGTCGGCAGCTCTGTCCCGGCTGCTTACCCGCCTCCTGGGGGGCCTCACCGGAGACTCCTACGGCGCGGTGTGCGAATTTGCGGAGATTGGGGCGCTGGCAGTTTTTGCCGCCGCGCCCCTCATTTAGACCCGGAGAGGTTCAGGGAAGGAGGCCGGGGGTCCAGTTGAGCTTTCGTACCGTAAGGCGGCCTTCGAACCGGTCAAGGACGTGAACGCCGCAGTAGTCCTGGCGCATGGAGAAGATATTCCGCCAGGGAATGCCAAGAAGGGTGTATATTAACGTCTTTATTATCCCGGCGTGGGCGGCGATTAAAAGATTGCCTTCAGTCCGGGCAAGGATTTCGTTGAAGGCGGGCCAGGCCCGCTCCCGGGCTTCATAAAAGCTCTCCCCCCCGGCGGGCCGGAAGGAGACGAAGTCCTTCTCCCTCTCCGTGAACCCCTCGGGGTCCTGCTCCATTACCTCCCTCATGGAGAGGAGCTCCCACTGGCCGAAGGAGACCTCCTGCAGCGCAGGAACCCTCTCAACCGGTAGAGCCCTCCCCTCCGCAATGACGGCAGCAGTCTCCGACGCCCGTTTCAGGCCGCTGTGAAATATGCCCTCCAGGGGTATATTGCTGAAAGCCTCCCTCAAAGCTTCTGCCTGTCTGATTCCTTCGGGGGACAGGGGAAGGTCGGTACGGCCCAGGAAGCGCATCTCGTTGTCGGGCAGGTCGGGCCGTCCGTGTCGAACAAGAAAGATAGTGGATTCCATATTTTGCCTCCTTTTACGTAAAAAACGCCGTTTGTATGAAACGGTCCTTAGGGTACAATACATGGATGGGAAATGCCACCGAAAGGAGAATAAACGAAATGGAAAAAACTATAGTGGTTACCTGTCCCGCCCCCGGGTCCGTCCGGGCGGCGGTAGAGGAGGGCGCCGCCGACTATGCTGAAATACTCTACCTGGAGGACGCCCCGGAGGGGGGAAGGGCGGCCATGCTCTCCTCGGCCAACGCCCTGGTGTCCTTCTTTTTCAACAAGGAGATAAAAGAGGAAGAGTACCCCCTCCTTGAAAACCTGGAGGTGTTGCAGTCGGTGTCCACCGGGCTCGACTTCCTCCCCTTCGATAAAATGCCCCAAAAGCCGGTTCTGCTTTGCAACGCCGGGGGGTGGGCGCCCCAGATAGCCGAACACACCATGGCCCTACTGCTGGCGCTCTCCAGAAGAATTATCCCCCTTCACAACGACCTGGCAAAGGGAGTGTTCAACCGGGATGCCTTCTCTCCCATGAGCCTCCGGGGAAAGGTGCTCACCGTGGCGGGTTACGGCGGAATAGGCAGGGCTGCGGCAGAACTGGCCCGCGCCTTCGGGATGAAGATAAGGGCGCTGAACTCCACGGGAAAGACCAACGGCGACGTGGACTTCATGGGTACCCTGAAGGACCTGGATACCGTCCTTCCCGATACGGACGTCCTGCTGCTTTCCCTTCCCCTTAACAAGCATACCAGGGGTATTATAGGCGAAAAAGAGCTGAGACTCATGAAGAAAAACGCTATTTTGCTGAATGTGGCCCGGGCGCCCCTGGTAGTGGAGGAAGCCCTTTACAACCACATGAAGGAGAATCCCGATTTCCAGGCCGGGTTCGACGTCTGGTGGAAGGAGCCCACCTGGGGCGGCGGCGACTTTGCCCTGGACTTCCCCTTTATGGAACTTGCCAATATAGCAGGCTCCCCCCACAACTCCAACAGGTGCGACCAGGGCATGGAGAAGGCAACCCTGGCGGCGGTAAGCAACTTGACGGCATTTTTCAAGGGAGAAAAGTTCGGCGGCCTAATCCGCCGGGAAGACTACATGGTATGAAAGGAAGAGTGACATGGCCCGCTTTGCCATAGCTACATTCAACGTCAACTCGGTTCGCACCCGGTTGCCCATTCTGCAGAGGTGGCTTGCAGAAAACCCCATGGACGCCCTGTGCCTCCAGGAGACAAAGGCGGTGGATGAGGATTTCCCCGAGGAGGCCTTTAAGGAGATGGGCTACCGCTGCCTCTACCGGGGGGAGAAATCGTACAACGGAGTGGCCATCATCACCAGGGACTACTTGGACGGGTATGTAATAGGCTTCGGCGACGGGGAGGAGCCTGAAGGAGACACCAGGCTCCTGCGGGCCCGCATCGGCGATTTTTGCATGGTAAACACCTACATCCCCCAGGGAAAAGCCATCGACCATGCCGACTACCAGTACAAACACCGTTTTCTCGACCGTCTTAAGGCCATGTTTGAAAGAGAGTACGACGAGGATGAAAAAATGGTCTGGCTTGGGGATATGAACGTGGCCCCCACCGATATCGACGTGACCAGCCCCGAGAAAAAAAGGGACCACCCCTGCTTTGCCCCGGACATCCAGGAACACTTCGAGGACGTAAAAAGCTGGGGCTTTAACGACCTTCTGCGAAAGTACCGGCCCGGCCCCGAGGAATTCTCCTACTTTGACTACAGGGTGAAGAACGCCATGGAGCGGAACATCGGCTGGAGGAT
>JAAYQT010000011.1 GCA_012519165.1 Synergistaceae bacterium | reverse complement strand
CGTACTTCCCGTCCAGTGAGGCCGTTCCGTCCTTTGCCACTGCTACCGAGGCGTCGCCGGGCCTGGTCCAGTCAGGGACGTCGGCAAAAGTGACGGCGTACTTGCCTGTGGGGACGTTGCCAACAGTCTGGCCGGATTCGTACTGTTTGCCCTGGAAGACCCAGCGGGCCTCTTTAGGACCGTCGATCTTGACGGCAACAGAGCCCGTGTGGCGGACGTACTTTTCATCAACAACAGCCGTTTTATTCTTCGACACAGTAACCGTTTTTTCGCCGGGGGCCGTCCAGTCCGCTACCTCGGTGAAGGAGACCTTATACTCCCCCGTAGGCAGGTTTTGGATTTCTTCCCCGCTTTCGTACTCTTTGCCGTCAAAAACCCACCTGCCCCCTTCAGGCCCCTCTGCCTTGACGGCAAGGGCCCCCAGGTGGCGGATGTATTTTCCGTGAATGGAAACAACATGGCCCCTGGCAAGGGCAAGCTCCGCATCGGCAGGTTTATCCCATCCTGGGACGTCGGAGAAGACTACGGTATGTTTGCCGTCAGGGACGTCCGCCAGAGTATGGCCGCTGTCAAAAGATTTGCCCTGGAAGAGCCACTTGGCCTCCCCGGGGCCTTCAATTGTTACAGTCAGCTTTACTCCTTCCTGTTCCGGGGTTAAATTGCCGGCCGGTTTTTCGGCGAGGGCGCGGGATACGGGCACAAAGACAAGAAAGGACAAGAGAACAATAGCAATGCAGAAGCGGATCTGTTGCTTTTTCAATTGAGACCACCTCCGGGTATTTTTTGCTCGCAAAACAGCCGGCTGCCGCCGACCCTGTAAAAAGTATAATCGAACTCCAATATTCGTCAATGTTTTAAGAAAAACGAAAAGCGGGGTCCTGAAGAGCCCCGCTTTCGGTAAAATTTGGTTAAATCAGCCGCTCAGCCCTCTGGACAAACATCTCCACCCCTGTTTGGCGGACATAGTCGTCCACAAGGAAGGCCTCCAGTTTCTCTTTGAGGGCGGCCAGGGTTTTGTCGTCGCACATCAGCTGGACCGCCCAGTTTTTCCCCGGGAAGACCTGGTCGTCCCACCGGGTGCTCTCCCCTTCGTTATCCTTCCGCAGCACGCCCCTCCATACGTAGTAGAGGGGTATTCCCAGGGAGTCCAGGATGGCGGTTATCTCTTTGCCCAGGGTCTCTCCCCCGTGAATCCATACGGCATTCATAGGGCGTTCACTCCTTCCGCAAATCTGCCCCTGCGGCGAAGCTTGTCCTCGAAGAGGCTGTAGATCACCGGCACAAGAAGCAGGGTTACCAGGGTGGAGATCATCAGCCCCCCCATGACGGATACGGCCAGGGGCCTCCACAACTCCGCCCCCTGGGCGTTGCTTACGGCCATGGGCAGCATGCCGAAGAAGGTGGTAAGGGTGGTCATTAGCACCGGCCTGAGCCTTCGCCCGCCGGACTGGATTAAAGCCTCCCTGAGGGGCGCGCCCCTTGCCCGGAGAAGATTGACATAGTCCACAAGTACGATGGCATTGTTTACCACGATGCCCACCAGCATCACCACGCCGAGCAGGGCCTGCATGGACAGGTTCATCCCAGTGAGAAGGTAGGCGAAAGCCACCCCGGTGAGGGCGAAGGGGATGCTGAACATGATGACGAAGGGGTCCAGGTAAGCCTCGTACTGCCCCGCCATCACCATGTAGACCAGTATTACGCCCAGCAGAACCAGCAGGCCCATCTGGCGGAAGGCGTCCCCCTGCTCCCTTATCTGGCCGCCAAACTCAACGGTGACCCCGGCAGGGATGTCCATCTTAGCCACCGCCGCGCGGGCGTCGGCGGTGACCTCGCCCAGGGAGCGGCCGTGGACGTTAGCCTCCACCACCACGTACCGCTGTTTGTTTTTGCGCTGGATTTCGGGAGGCCCCGAAGTATCCCGGTAGGAGGCCACCGTGGACAGGCGGACCATGCCTCCTGCCGCGGAGGGCACCATGAGGCGGCCGAAGATCTCCCGGGAGTTCCGCTGCTCCTCCCTCAGGCGGAACCGTATGGGGTAGTCGTCCTCCCCCTCCCAGTAGTGTTCCCCGGCCTCGTGGCCGTAGAAGTAGGTCCTAAGCGTCCCTGCCACTGCGGCAGTATTTACGCCGAGGAGGGGGGCCTTCTCCCTGTCCACGTCCACCCATATCTCTGGCCTGTTCTGCTTCTGGCTTAAACTTACGTCCTCAGCGCCGGGGATGGCCCGCAGTGCGGCGCCTATCTCCCCGGAGAGGGCTACCACCTGGCCCGGGTCGTCGCCGAAGACCTCTATGTTTAAGGGCTTGGCCCCCAGGAACATGGACTTGATGGGGGACGTCACCAGGACATTCAGCTTTTCGATTCCCGGCTGGTCCTTCAGCCATGCCCGTAATACCTCGCCTATTTCAAAGGCGCTTCTCTTTCTTTCCTTCTTGTCCACCAGCTTCAGGCCCACGTTGCCGATGTTGGCCCCAGCCTGCTGCCCTGCGGCCACGGCAAAGCCCTTTTCGTCGGTGCCGTCGTAGCCGTAGATGTTGGTGGCTTCGGGCACGGCTTCCTTTGCGAAGGCAATGGTCTTTAGCACCATTCTGTCGGTGGCCTCCACGTCGGTGCCCTCGGGCAGGGTGACGGTGACGGTTATCTCTCCCGTGTCGGGGTCCGGGGAGAGCTCCGTTCCGATAAATTTAAAGCCTGCGTAGGTGAGGGCCATGAGAATGAGGGCCGCCCCCACCACCGTCTTGCGGTTGCCCAGGGACCACTCGAGAAGGCTCTCGTACCTGCGCTCCAGCCATGAGATAAGGGCGTCGCTTAAGCGGTGCAGGCGGAGCCTGTCCTCCTCCTTACGGAAGAAGACGCTCCCCATCATGGGGATGAAGGTGAGGCTTACGAAGAGGGAGGCCGCCACCGCCACCACCATAACCACCGTCAGGGAGGAGAAGAATACCCCCACCAGGCCCCGTATGAAGGCCAGGGGAAGAAGCACCACCACCGTGGTAAGAGTGGAGGCAATCAGGGAGGACTGCACCTCCGACGTGCCCACCACGCAGGCCACGTCCTTCCTTGCGCCCTTTTCTATATGGTAGACCACCTGGTCGGTGGAGACTATGCAGTTGTCCACCACCATGCCGCTGGCCATGGCCAGCGCGGAGAGGGTGAAGATGTTGATGGTGTAGTCCAGCTCCCCCATGAAGATGAAGGTTATGATGAGGGAGAAGGGGATGGCGCCGCAGACTATGAGTGAGGCCGACAGCCGCTTGAGGAAGAGCCACGTCACCGCAAAGACCAGGATAACCCCCGCGTAGAGGGAGCTTGTCAGGTTGTTGATGGAGTTCATGATAAACTCCGAGGTGTTCATGCCTATGTGGTACTCCACGTCGGAGGGGAACTCCGAGGCTTTAAGCTCCTCAAGGCGCTTGATAACGGCGTTCGACACTTCAACCGTATTGGCGTCGCTGGTCTTGAGGACTGCCATGATTACCGCCTCCTGGTCGAAGTGGTACCCCCGGAGGTCCCTGTCCTTGTAGCCGTCGGTCAACTCCGCCACGTCCTCAAGATGGACGGGGCGGCCCCCCGCCACCCCCACTACCGTTTTGCCTATCTGCTCCACGGAGGTGTAGCGGCCCGGCACCCGGACGTAGTACTCCGTCTCCCCCTGTTTGAGGGAGCCCGCCGGGATGTTGAGGTTCTCCTTCTCCACCGCAGCAATTACCGCCGCTACCGGCACGCCGAAGGCCTCCACCTTTTCCGCGTCTATTTTAATCTGAATCTCCCTCTGCCTGCCGCCGTAGACCAGCACCTGCCCTACGCCGGGAATGCGGGACAGATTTTCCACCACGGTCTTGTCCACAAAGTGGTGGAGGCCCTCCCAGGACCGCTCGGCGGTAAAGGAGAGGGTCAAAAAAGGGATGGTGCCCGAGGTTATCCGCAGGATTACCGGCTCCTCAGCATCCGGGGGGAGATCCCTCCTGGCGAAGTTGACCGAGTCCCGGATGTCGCCCATCTTTACGTCCAGGTCCACTCCCCACTTGAACTTTACTGAAACGGCGGAGATGTTGTCCAGGGATTTGGAGAAGATGGTATCCACCCCTTCGATGAGGGAGACCTTATCCTCCACCACCTTTGATACCCGCTGCTCCACGTCGCTTGCAGACAAAGTTATATATAATTCACATCCATCTAAATACCATGAATTTAATTTTTTACAAGCTTTTTCAATTGCTATTATTTCTGCATGTCTGGTTGCTATTTTTTTTATTTCTTTTT
>JAAYQT010000010.1 GCA_012519165.1 Synergistaceae bacterium | reverse complement strand
GCCTACCCGGGGCAGGAGACCCAGGCCCTTAACTCCGTCTCCTTCCGCATAAAGCCCGGCGAGCGGGTGGCCCTCATCGGCAGGGTGGGCTCGGGGAAAAGCACCCTGGGCAAACTGGCCCTGGCCCTCTACCGGCCGCAAGACGGCATAATCCTCATGGACGGAGTGGACATAAGGCAGGTAGACCCGGCAGAACTCCGGCGCAACATTGCCTCCGTACCCCAGGACGTCACCCTCTTCTTCGGCTCCCTCAAGGAGAACCTCCTCTTCGGCAACCCCTCAAAAACCGATGCCGAAATCCTTCAGGCCGCCGCCGCCACCGGCGTGGACAGAATGGCCAACCTCCACCCCCACGGCTTCGACCTCCAGGTGGGGGAGCGGGGCGACCGCCTCTCCAGCGGACAGCGCCAGGCAGTGGCCGTCTCCAGGGCCCTCCTGAAGGGCGCCCCGGCCATGATTCTGGACGAGCCCACCTCATCCATGGACAGCGCCACCGAGGACCAGGTCCGCAGAAACCTGGCCGCCTTCCTGCAAAACCGCACCCTCCTCCTGGTAACCCACAGGACGGCCCTGCTGGACCTGGTGGACCGCATCATAGTCCTGGACGGCGGCAGGGTAATTGCCGACGGCCCCAGGGACGAAGTGCTCACATCCCTCTACAAAAACCGCCCCGGCATAAAGGAGGCCTCCTGACATGGTGTCCCCCGTGGATGAAAAAGGCTTCGGCCGCATGGGCGGCGCAGTGGACGCCATGGAGCGAATGGGCCGCAAAATCCCCGGCATGGGGCTTGCCGAGGGGCTGAAGCCCGGCGACCTTGCCGCGCCCCACAACTGGGCCATCGACAGCGCCTGGGCCTACGAAGAGCAAAACCCCGTTCGGGGAAGAAAACTAATCTACCTCGTCTTCTTTACCTTTATCGCCATGATAATCTGGGCCTCCGTAGCCCCACTGGACGAAGTGGTAAGCGGCTCCGGCAAGGCCGTGGCCTCCGAAGGCACCCAGGTAATCCAGTCCGTGGACGGCGGCATGGTCACAAAAATCCACGCCAAAGAGACCCAGAAAGTGGAAAAGGGCGACGTCATCATAAGTTTGGATCCCGTCCGCGCGGGCTCCATGCTGGGCCAGCAGGAGGCAAAAGCTTACGCCCTCAGACTTAGGGCGGCCCGCCTCGAGGCCCTCACCTCCGACCTGCCCTTCTCCCCGCCGGCCGACTCCGCCGAAAGGGCCCCGGAAATCCTGGACAGCGAGCGAAAACTTTATGAGACAAGCCGCCAGGAGCTTGCCTCCCGCCTTGAAGTAATAAGGGAGCAGATAAACCAGCGCCGCCAGGAGCTGGCCGAATCCAACGCCAGGTACTCCCACGCAAACCAGTCCCTCAACCTGGCCTCCAGGGAACTTGAGATGACCCGCCCCCTCCTTGCTACAGGCGCAGTGCCCAAAATCGACATAGTGCGCCTCGAAAAGGCCGTGGCCCAGGCAAGCGCCGAGCGCAGCCAGGCCGGCGCCCAGATCTCCCGCATAAAATCCTCCATCCAGGAGGCGGAGGGCCAGATAAACGAAATAAACCTG
>JAAYQT010000137.1 GCA_012519165.1 Synergistaceae bacterium | reverse complement strand
GGAATGGACTCTCCGCCCGGGGATTTTAAGGCGGGTATAAGGTAGGTTGCCCGGGGTATCGGTGAACTCCCCTGAAGGAGTTTAATCATTATGCGGCCCGCCGCCGCTCCGAACTCGAAGGCGGGCCATTCCAGCGCGTACTTTCCCTCCCGGGGGGCGCCGCCCTGCACCGAGCAGATAAAACCGGCCCCTCCGGGAATTTCATCTCCCCCGGCCCCGTCAAAAACCGGTAACTGTTTATCGTCATCGCCCCGGGGCTGAAGAAGCCTTTCCAGGAAGGGGAAGAGGCGGTGCCCTTCCCCTCCGACGTAGGCAGCCCCGCCGGCCGCAGGGCAGCTCCTGAGGCGCTCCAGGGTCCGTTCCGGCGAGATAAGCACTGCCGGATGGCCGGGAAGGGAAAACCCGGCCGTCACCAGCGGGGCAGACAGGGGCCCTTCCGGGACGGGTACCGCCCCGTCCCCCGACCCTGCCCACAGCATGACGTCCACCCGCCGGGCGCCCAGCCTTGAGAAGAGGTCCCCGGCCCTGAATCCCGGCAGCTTCAGCAGCAGGTCCATGCCCGCCCTGGACAGGACCCTGTTCAGCCCTTCGAGAAACAGGGGGCCGGAGAGCCAGGGGACCGCCTCATCCAGCACAACGGCGGCAATGCCCGTCTTGCCCCCCGAGAGGCTGCTTGCCACGAAGTCCAGCCTGTACCCTACCTCCCTGGCCACCTCCCATATTTTCTCCCTGGTACGGGGGGATATGCGGCCGTCCCCTTTCAGCGCCCTGCTTACGGTGGCCTTGCTTACGCCCGCCAGGCGGGCCACATCTTCCATGGTAGCCCTGGGCATAAGTCCGTTAAACGTCAAAACAGCTTCCGCCGATGAACTCCCTGATAATGGAGTTGTTGGGGATATCCTCCGACGGTATCATGGGGATAAACTTCATCATGGTCATAAGCCGCTGGGCATCCCCGTAGACGGGAGACCCCTCAGGAACTGTATGAAGGATGGGGTCCACGTAGGCCCGCAGGGCGGAGAGCTCGTAGGGCAGGGATGTGTTGAACATGACGTCCGCCCTCTTCTGGTAAGGGAAGACGTACTTCATGGCCCCCTTTATTACCTTGGGCCAAATTGTAAGGGTTGATTCCGCCGAGTGCCCCCTTGTCCGGGCGTCTCTTACGAGCCTCCTGAGGAGCCTGTTGTCGGTGGTGCTCGTCCTGTTGTGGTTGTCCAGGTAGACCCCCGTCAGGGGGGAGACAAAGATCCCGAACCGCTCGGCCTTGGGTATGGCGCCGGTTATCCGGTCGTTGAGGCCGTGGATTCCCTCCATTATGAGGATGTCGCCCGGGAGCAGCCGGAGACTTCGGCCCGGGGATTTTCTCCCTTCAATGAAATCGAACTGGGGGATCCGCACCTCCTCCCCTGCAAGCAGCCGCTTAAGGTGGTCCTCCAGCAGCTCCAGCTCCAGGGCCTCCAGGACTTCAAAATCGTAGTTGCCCTCCTCGTCCCTGGGCGTATGCTCCCTGTCGACAAAGTAGTTGTCCATGGCCAGGGTGACCGGTCGTTTTCCGCAGACCTGCAGCTGTATTTTTAGTCTTTCGGAGAGGGTGGTTTTGCCCGAACCCGAGGGCCCCGCAATGGCCACCACCTTTACGTCCGGCCGCGAGGATATCTCCTGGGCGATATGCCCCAGGTTGCGGGCGTGAAAGGCTTCGGAGATCAGGATGACCTCAAGGCCTTTGCCGTCGGCCACCTTTTTGTGAAGGCTGTCCATGGTCCGGAGGCCCAGAACCTCAAGCCAGCGGGCGTACTCAAGGAATACCGACGAAAGGTTTTTCGACGCCCTGAATAAAGGAAGGCCGGACGGGCAGTTTATGGTGGGAAAGCGAAGCACCAGCCCCGGCCCAAGCGTCCTTAAGTCGTAAAGCTTCAGGTATCCGGTGGAGGGCGCCAAAGGGGCGTAGTAGTAACCGTACATGTCAGTACACCGGTAGAGCTCCACAGGGTCCACTCCCGCCCACTTAAAAAGCCCCGCCACTTCGTCGCTGCCCTGCCGCTCGAAAATCTTCCTTGCCTTGTCGAGGGAAACCACCCTTCTTACAAAGGGGAGGTCCCTGGACGCAAGGTCCGCCATGGCGGCCAGGATGGCGTCCCGGTTCTCCGCCGTCAGGGGACCTTCCGGGTCCTCCCAGTAGTCCCCTTCGCTTATGGAGTGCCTTAGCACTACGTCTCTGCCCAGGGCCTTCCTGCATGCAAGGACAAACATAAAGCTGAGGGACCTTCTGTAAACCTCCATGCCCTCGAAGGACGACGTATCTACAAACTCCACCTCTGCCGAATCTTCAATCACCCAGTCCAGGGGGCGCAGATAGTTGTTCACCCTCCAGGCGACCACGTTGTCGGCGCCGTCCGGGCGGCTCTCGGACAGAACGTGTTTTCCTGCTATAGGCACGTCGCTTGAAAAAACAGGGCCATCTTTTACTTTAACCGTAAAGGCCATTCATAATCCCCCTTCCGGGTGAGAAAGTTGTTGTGAATTTTGTATTGGGGCGCGGCAAGTTATGCGCATACGCTGCATTTGCCTCAAGCCTCAGTAGGTCCATTCAAAGTCCGGCAGCCCTTCGGCAAGAATTCTGGCCCTTACGTCCGCCGAAATTTCTTCCAAGGCCCCTTCTGTCCTGCCCTCGCAGCGTGTGACTATGACGGGCTGGGTGTTGGACGCCCTCACCAGGCCCCACCCTTCGGGGTAGAGGATCCGCACTCCGTCCACGGTAACGGCCTTATGGTCTTTCAGGGCCTTGTCCCTTATGGCGTCCACCCGGGCAAACTTTTCTTCGTCGGGGCAGTCCACCCTTATCTCGGCGGTACTGGGGTAGACGGGGACGGATGAAAGCATACGGGAGAGGCTCTCCCCGGTGTTGCTCAGGGTGCGCAGCAGTCTGCCCGCCGCATAGAAGGAGTCGTCGAAGCCGTAGTACTCGTCGGCAAAAAAGAAATGCCCTGAAAGCTCCCCGGCGAAGACCGCCCCTATCTCCCTCATCTTGGCCTTTATGAGGGAGTGGCCGGATTTCCAGAAGAGGGGCTTCCCGCCCAATCTCTCAATCTCGTCGATGAGGGACTGGGAGCACTTGACCTCCACAATAGCCTCGTCGCCCGGGTGTTTGGGCAAAATCTCCCGCCAGTAGAGGGCCATTAAAATGTCCCCCCAGACCATCTCCCCCCGGTCGTCCACCAGACCCAGCCTGTCGGCGTCGCCGTCGAAGGCCAGCCCCAGGTCCGCCTTCTCCCGTACAACCCTTTCCATCAGGGGTTCAAGATTCTCCCGCTTCTGGGGGTCGGGGTGGTGGTTGGGGAAGGTCCCGTCGGGTTCTTCAAAGAG
>JAAYQT010000136.1 GCA_012519165.1 Synergistaceae bacterium | reverse complement strand
TCCTATCCGGCGCACTGGGCGCCCAGAACGCCGTCTGCGGCGGCGGCCGGTACGACAACCTGGCGGAGGTCATCGGCGGCCCCTTCGTGCCCGCAGTGGGCTTTGCCGCGGGGATGGACAGAATCGTCATGGTGATGGAAGGGCAGGGCTGCTCCTTCGGGGAGGCGCCGGGACTGGACGTATATACTGTAGCCCTGGACGGGCCCTCAAGGACTCCTGTCTTCCTGCTGACCGACAGGTTGAGGAAGGCCGGGATTTCTGCGGACATGGACTTTAACGAAAGAAGCCTTAAATCCCAGATGAAGGCGGCCTCAGCCAGAAAAGCCCGGTTTGTCTGCATCCTGGGCGAGGAAGAACTGGCCTCCGGCACGGTGGCCGTTAAAAATATGAGTACCGGCGAACAGGTTCAAATCCCCGCTGACGACGCGCCCGGCGCAGTTAAGCGCATGCTGTCGGCCTGCGAAGAATGACCGGCGGCGGTTTGTTTGAGAGGAAGGATTCCTATGGAAGGTAAATTGAGGGCTTTTGACGAAAACTGGAAACGAACCGTCTACTGCGGCCGGGTGGAGGGAAGGAGCGGCGAAGAGGTCTCCGTGGTGCTCAACGGCTGGGTTCGAAAGAGGCGGGACCTTGGTGGGCTTATTTTTATTGAGCTCTGGGACCACACAGGCATAGTCCAGGCGGTCTTCAACCCGGAACTTACCCCTGAAGTTCACGAACGGGCGGGCGCCCTGAGGAGCGAATTTGTGATTGCGCTCAAGGGGAAGATAATGGCCAGGCCCGAGGGGACCGTGAACCCCTCCATGAAGACGGGCCGGTGGGAGGTGGCTGCTGAGGACTTCATACTCCTCTCCCCGGCGGCGCCCCTTCCCTTTGAGCTCGCAGGCGGCACCGACAAAGTCGATGAACACCTCCGCCTGCACTATCGCTACCTGGACCTCAGAA
Organism: Synergistaceae bacterium; assembly: GCA_012519165.1. Classification (GTDB taxonomy): domain Bacteria; phylum Synergistota; class Synergistia; order Synergistales; family Aminobacteriaceae; genus Aminivibrio. The sequence goes on along the minus strand of JAAYQT010000136.1, from coordinate 2,081 downwards.
GGGACAGGATGCAGCGTAATTTAAGAATAAGGCACAAGCTGGCCATGTTCACAAGGAACTACCTGTCAGACCGGGGCTTCCTGGAGATCGAGACCCCTGCCCTCACCCTGTCAACTCCCGAGGGGGCGAGGGACTTCCTGGTCCCCAGCAGGGTTAACCCCGGAGCCTTTTACGCCCTGCCCCAGTCCCCGCAAATTTTTAAGCAGATACTCATGATAAGCGGGTTTGACCGCTACTTCCAGGTAGTGAAGTGCTTCAGGGACGAGGATCTCAGGGCCGACCGCCAGCCTGAGTTCACCCAGGTGGATATTGAGATGAGCTACCTGACGGAGGAAGATATCTTTTCCCTGATGGAAGGGTACATGAAGGGGCTGTTTAAAGAGGTTATGGACGTCGACATCGCCACCCCCTTCCCGAGGATGGCCTACTGGGAGGCCATGGACCGGTTCGGGAGCGACAAGCCCGACCTCAGGATACCCTTTGAAATTGCGGATCTTTCCTCCGTCTTCAGCCGGTCGGGGTTCGAGCCATTTAAAACCATCCTGGCATCGGGAGGTTTCGTCAGAGGCCTGCCCCTTCCCGGGGGCGCCGCCCTCTCCCGCAAAAACCTGGCCGACGTGGAGGATAAGGCAAAGGCCATGGGCGCCAGAGGGTTATCCCCCTTCCAGCTGAAGGACGGCGTCCTCAAAGGCCCCCTGGTAAAATACCTGGACGAGGCCGGCCAGGCAGCGCTTATTGAAAAAAGCAGGCTTTCCGACGGAGACGCCCTCTTTGTGACGGCCGGAGCAGACCGCAGGGAAGTATCCGAGATCCTGGGCGACCTGCGTCTGGAGCTCGCCAGGGAGCGGGGGCTCATTGAGTCGGACCGGTGGGAGTTTCTCTGGGTGGTCCAGTTCCCCCTGTTCGAGAGGGACGAAGAGGCGGGCAGGTGGCAGGCGGTCCACCACCCCTTTACGTCTCCCATGAACGAAGATATCCCCCTCATGGACTCCGACCCCGGAAAAGTCCGCTCAAGGGCCTACGACTGCGTACTTAACGGAAACGAAGTGGGGGGCGGCTCCATTAGGATTCACGACCCGGCGGTCCAGGAGAAAGTATTTGCAAATCTGGCCTTTACAAGGGAGGACGCCAGGGCCAGATTCGGCTTCCTGCTTGACGCCCTGGCCTCCGGAACGCCGCCCCACGGGGGTATTGCCCTGGGCATGGACAGAATTGCCATGCTGCTGTGCGGCGCGTCATCCATAAGGGAGGTCATGGCCTTCCCCAAAACCCAGAAGGGCCAGTGCCTTATGTCGGGCGCTCCCGCCCCCGTCTCCCCCGACCAGCTGGAGGAGCTAAGGATTTCAGTTATTCCGGGGGAAAAATAAAAGTTAAAAAATCAAAATTAAGGAGGAGATGAAGATGGTGCGACTTCGGTATCTTGGTCACGCCGCATTCGAATTAAGGGGAGAGGGAGCCGTCATCCTTGTGGACCCCTTCCTTAAGGGGAATCCGGCGGCCTCGGCGGCGCCGGAGGACTTCGACAAGGTGGATTATATCTTCGTCACCCACGGCCACGGCGACCATATTGGCGACACGGCGGAGATCGCCGCCCGCACCGGGGCTACGGTGGTTTCAAACCACGAGCTGAGCCACTACTTCGGCAGGCAGGGGCTAAAATGCCACTCCATGCACATAGGCGGATCCTTCAACTTCCCCTTCGGCAGGGTAAAGATGACCGTCGCCCTCCACGGCTCTGACATTGAAGAAGACGGCAGGATGATCCCCGGAGGCAACCCCTGCGGTTTCCTTTTTGACATGGGAGGCGTCAAGGTCTACCACGCGGGTGATACGGGCCTGACCATGGACATGCAGCTTCTGGCGCCCGAGGCGGTTGACGTCGCCCTCCTGCCCATCGGGGGCAACTACGTCATCGACGTAAAGGACGCGGCCCGGGCCGCGGAGTTTATAAAGCCCCGAACGGTCGTACCCATTCACTACGACACCTTCCCGGTGATAAAGGCGGACCCCGGAGAGTTCGCCGCTCTTGTGGGCGATAGGGTCAAAGTGGTGACAATGAAAAGCGGGGAGACTCTGGAGGT
>JAAYQT010000135.1 GCA_012519165.1 Synergistaceae bacterium | reverse complement strand
TGTCGGTTTTAATTTTTGTATCAACTACATAGTTCAGCTGTTTTTCAAAGGCTTCGTACAGCTCTTCGAAATCTGCGAAGGCCGCCGGGTCGCCGGTCGCCAGGCCGATCTTTTTTCCAGATAAAGGGTCTACGCCGTTGTTCAGGGTTAATTCAAGAATTTTGGGAACGTTAAGATAGCCGTGCAGGATGTAGGCTTCCTTACCGAAGGAACCGGTCTCGATGCAGCCGCTGGTGCCGCCGGTTCTGGCGTCTTCCACCGACTTGCCCATGCCCAGCTGCTCCATAATTACAGCCTCTGAGTTGAAGGCTGACGGGTAGCCCGAACCCCTGCGCATTACCTTGCAGGCGTGTTTAAGAAATCTTTCCGGGGTTTTGGCCGAGATGTGGACGCTTGCCTGGGGCTGCAGCAGCTGAAGCTCGTCCAGTACGTCCAGTATGATGTAGGAGACTTCGCTGACTCCGTCGGCGCCGTCTTCCGTTACGCCGCCCAGGTTTATCTGGGTGAAGTCGTTGTACGTGCCGCTTTCAGCCGCAGTTACGCCAACCTTGGGCGGAGCCGGAGTGTTGTTTACTTTAATCCAGAAGCAGGAGAGGAGCTCCCTGGCTTTTTCCCTGTCGAGGGTTCCGTCCTCGATGCCCTTTTCATAGAAGGGGGCAAGGTGCTGGTCGAAGTGGCCCGGCGACATGGCGTCCCAGCCGTTAAGCTCGGTTATGGTCCCCAGATGGCTGAACCAGTAGGTCTGGATGGCCTCATGGAAATCCCGGGGGGCATGGGCGGGGACCCGTCGGCAGACTTCAGCAATTTTGAGGAGCTCTTTCTTCCTCTGTCCGTCAGTTTCTTTCTCCGCCATGTCTTCAGCCAGGGCGGCGTGCCGCTCGGCAAATAGAATGGAGGCGTCGCAGGCAATATCCATGGCCTGTAGCTGCTCATCTTTTTCCGTAGCGCGGGGATCGTTAATCCAGTCGAGGTTTTGCCTTGCCAGGGCTATTTTTTCTTTCATCTCCAACAGGCCGGTATGGTAGATTGTCCCGTCAAGAGCGGTATGACCGGGGGCCCGCTGTTCCATGAACTCGGTGAAACACCCGGCCTCGTACAGGCACGTCCACTCCCTGGGCAGGTTGGAGAATATTCTGTCCCTTATGGTTCTGCCCTTCCAGAAGGGAACAACTTTTTCACTGTAGACGTCGATGTCTTCTCCCGTTACCGAGTAGCTGGTCATAGGCCGGGAGTTGAGCACTTCAAAGTCGGACGCAGAATGACAGTTAAGTTCCGGGAAGGTGGATACGGCCTTGGGAAAGGGTCCTCTCTCCCCTACGATAAGCTCTTTTTCGCCAATATAAATAGTCTTCCTGGCACAAAGGTTGTAGAAATTTTTTGCCCGTAAAACCGGGACAGGCAGCTTGCCTTCGTTCTCCTGATAGAACTCCGTCGTCAGGACCGCTCTTTCAATCGAGACGCTCGGTTTTGCCTCAAAACTCTGTTTTCTCAAGTACTCGATTCTTTCGTTCATGCTTTGGATCAGCCTCCTATTACAGCTTCAATTCCCAGGGAAAGAAAAATCTCTTTTGCCTCGTTCATCTTTTCCTCCGGGGGTTTAACGGTTTTGCCCATCTTGTACTCCATGCCCAGGTTATTGTATTTGCTCTCTGCGGCTGAATGGTAAGGTAAAAGATTCACTGCGGATAAAGTTTTGAGCGTCAGGGCAAGCCCGGCGATTCTCGCCAGAGTATCCCTGTCGTCGTTGAATCCCGGTATTACCGGGATCCGCATGTTTATCCGACCCGCACCCCTGGCGGCCAGGGCTTCGTCCAGACTTTCAAGGTTCTCCAAAATAATGGCATTGTTCACGCCAGTATAGAGTTCATGTTCCCCTGAGTCAATGTGTTTTACGTCAAAAAGAAAAAGGTCGGCCAATTCGGACGCCCGAAGGAGCGTATCGGTGTTGCAAAATCCCGACGTATCCACGGCTGTGTGGATTTCCTCCTCCTTCATTTTCTTTAGGCATTCAATAAGGAATTCGCCCTGGAGGAGGGGTTCTCCCCCTGAAAAGGTTACTCCCCCGCCTGATTCATCGAAAAAGGGAATGTCCTTTTTTGCCTCCTTGAGAACTTCCTCCGCCGTCATCTCCCGGCCGGCAATTTCAATCGCCACAGGAGGGCAGGCGGCGGCGCACTTTCTGCACAAAATGCAGGCAGCCCTGTCGTACCGCAGAGAACCGTTTTCGCCCAAGCTCCATGCGCCCGTCGGGCAAACGCTGACGCACTTTCCGCACCCGATGCATCTGCCCGGATGGCGGATTAGTACCGGCCCGGGGGAGATCCCCTCCGGATTATGGCACCACCAGCAGGAGAGGGGGCACCCCTTCAGGAAAAAGGTAGTCCTTATACCCGGTCCGTCGTGGATTGAGTACCGTTTGATATCAAATACCATTCCCTTGACGGTTTTCTTCTCCGGGACGCCGCCCTCCGTACCGCAGACGTCAATCATGCTCGCTTACCGGTCCTCCAGTAAGGCTCCATAACTTTCAGCACTTCGGCGGAATCCAGGCCCAGGCGCTCCACGGTCTCCCTGGTGGGAACGCCGTTTTTATCCCAGCCTCTGCGGGAGTAGACTGCGTCCACCAGCTTCTCCCACTCCACCCTGCGGTGGGCGAGGAGTTTTTCTATCTTTTGCTCCACTGTCAATCCGGTTCCGTCGATGCCTGCCTCGGCGAGGCGGCCCTCGAAGTAGTCCTTCCTGACCTCCCACTCGTCGGGGAAGACGGGGCCGAGCGCCCGGTCGGGGATGTTGTGCTCCGCCCTGGTGCCTTTGCCCATTCTGAAGTTGAAGATCCGCTCGAAGTTATACATTTTTTCGGACTGAAGGATCATCTCTTCCTTGCTGAGGGGTTTGCCCGTTACGGCCTCGTAGATGGCCAGGTAGTTCTCCACGTGCTCGGGAACCTTGGCCGCCTCGATTCCTTTGTAGCGGATCTGGTTGTCCACCGGTTCCACGTCGTTCCAGGGCAGTTTGCACACACCGACCAGGGAGAACCACAGGCGGAAGTTGGGGAAGTAGAAGAGGGCCTCGGCCTTGTCCTCGAAGGTGGGGAGCTGCTTATTCACCATGTCCATGAAGATGACCCATGCTTCGTCGTGCTGCGGGCCCTTCAGAGTCAGGAAGTAGCCGCCCCACTGGGCCACCGACTCCTGGCACCGGTACTGGGAGACTTCAATACCCTGCCCCTCCATGCCGATGCGCTCCATAACCTCTCTGTCAGCGCCGTAGCGTTCGGAGAAGATGGTCTTCATCTGCCTTATTCCCTTTGCCACCGCTGCGGCAAATTCATCCCGTCCGTCCATCATGCGGTGGATGAGCTCCATCAGATCCTCCGCAGCTCCGAAGTTAAGCTCCAGGCCTCCCGTATGCTCCTTGTTTATCAGGCCCAGTTCGTAGCACTCGCAGACAAAGGCCAGGCCCGTGCCCAGGGAGATGGTGTCAAGGGCGTAGTGGTCGGCGTAGTAGTTGGCCTCGATAGTCCACAGGGGGTCAAAGATGCCTATGTTGGCGCCTATGGCGGCGGCGGTTTCGTATTCGGGGCCGTCCACTGTGACCTTTTTGCCTTTGTCGGGACCGGTCCGGAGTTCAAAGCCGTCCACAGCCTTGGCGCAGGCCATGGAGCAGCCGTGCCAGCATCCGTCGGCGTACCCCTGGGTGAAATATTTCTTGTAGGCCTCGGGGGTGATGGCGCCAATCTTTTCCGACCGGCCGAATTTGAAGTTGTTTACCGGCAGAATGTCATAGTCGTTCATAACCAGGTTCAGGTGGGCTGTTCCCACGGTGCGCATGAGACACTGCACGTCGTCGTTTTGCCTGATCTCCCGGTGTAGCTTTGTGCCGACTTTTTGAAGTACCGACATATCTGCCGGGTTGTTCTCTTTGCCGGTGAAGCCGCTCTTGCGGACGGCGATGGCCAGAATGTTTTTATCCCGTAAAACCGTGCCGCCCCCACCCCTTCCGGCCTGCTTAAGCCTGGGAAGCCCTCTCCGGGGGTCGTAGAAGCTGACGTTGAGGGCGCCCCACCAGCTGTGTTCGGCAGCCCTGCCGGCGCTCATGACCGAGATGGAGATCTGGTCGTATTCGTCTTTTGAAAAGTGTTTGTGAAGGTTTTCGGTAACTGCATAGGCGTTCCGGTTATCCGTCTCCGCCTTGAATATTTTAATTTTTCCTTCGTCGCCGTCGATGTACACCACTACGTCTTCAGGCGCCTTGCCCGCGACGGCCAGGGCGTCGAATCCGGAGGCCTTGAGGTAGGGCCCCAGGTACCCCCCGGCGTTGCTGTTGTAGGTTTGGTCGGTCAGGGGCGAAAGAAATACAGAGTAAGTTTTGCCGGTACCGGGGTACTGGGTAATGCCGCAGATGGGCCCGCCTGAGATTACCAGGGCGTTTTCCGGGGAATCCCACCGGCTCTGCTCCGTGACGTGGTCCCAGAGGATCTTGAGGCCAAAACCCCTCCCGCCGGTGAAAGTTTCTATCATGGCGTCGTCCACATCGCTTACCGTGTGAGAGAAGGCGCCGTCTCCCTTGCCGAGGTCGACGGTGAGGTATTTTTTTGTGTATCCCCTGTGGATGGGCGCGGGATCGTAGCTCCACTCGGCCAGAAGATCAAGATTAATGTAGCTCATGAGGATCAGGCCTCCTTTCCCGTGTCAATGATCTGAAGAGCGCCGCTTGGGCATTCGGGAACGCAGATGCCGCAGGCCACGCACTTAAAGGGAGAGGGGATTTTGGGGGAAAACCGCATGGAAGCCTTGGGGCAAAACTCCACGCACATGAGGCAGGACGTGCACCTCTTTCTGTCAATCTGTATTACCCCGTTCTTGTCCCGCGCAAGGGCCATGGTGGGACAGACGGCTATACAGCCCCCGCACTGGTCGCAGACCGTAATATCGGTCAGGCCGGCCACTGCCTCCACCCTGATGCGGGAGAGTTCCGGCGAGTCCTCCTTGGCCCATGCCTTGGAGCAGGCGCTCATACAAGCGCCGCACTGGATACACTTATCCAGGTGTGCCTTCAAAAATTTCATGGTTACACTCCTTTACAGCAAAACTATACGACGTTTGACTCCATAATATGTTCGCCCCTGGCGAATCTTCTGTAGTCCAGCATGGAGAAATCAATATCCGGCTTCCGGCCCGCAATGTGCTGGGCAAGAATTTTTCCCGCCACGGGGGCCAGCATAAAGCCGTGACCGGAGTAACCAGTGGAGTGGTAGAAGTTTTTAACGTCCGTCTCGCCTATGATGGGCTGGGCGTCGGGGGTCATGTCGTACATCCCCGACCACTGCCTGGCCACTCTGATGCCCCTGGTCCTTGGAAGGAGCTTTGCCAGTACCCCGGACATCTTCTCCAAAAACTGCCAGGTAGTCTTGTTCTCAAAGTCCACCGGCCGCCCCTCGGGACTCATGCCGCATATGATTGACCCGTGAGGCCTTTGCTGGATATAGTAATTCCCTGAGAAGCTCATGAGCATACAGGGACAGACTCCCGGCGCCACCGGTTCGGTGATCATTATTTCATGCCGTTCAGACCAGTTGGGAATTTCGATACCGGCCATGGCTGCCACAAACTGGGCATAGGGCCCGGCACAGTTTATCACTACGGGGGCGAAAATTGTACCCCTGCTTGTCTCAACTCCCCTGACCTCTCCTCCCTCCACCAGGATGCCGGTACACTCGGTAAACCTGTGGCAGACCACGCCGAGTCGTTTTGCCGCCTCAAGGTACGCAAAGGTGGTGAGGAAGGGGTCGGCATGGCCGTCCCTGTCGTGAAAGAAAAATC
>JAAYQT010000134.1 GCA_012519165.1 Synergistaceae bacterium | reverse complement strand
TCCGGTGAAAAAGACGAAGCCGGCGGGGAGCCCTTTTCCCTGGTAGCCTGATTTACCAGGAATGCTTTTGGAAGGACGCCCTGCGGGGACGTCCTTTTTATTTTTTACGGAAGGTAGAGGGTGCTTTCCTATGAACGTACAGCTGCTTAGGGAGTGGTTTGACGAGCTGGCCTCTGCGGGGGTCGACCGGGGCGGCGGGGTTACGAGGCTCGCCTATTCGGCGGAAGAGGACCTCATGTTTCAAAAGGTTGCCTCCTTTGCTGCGGGACTGGGTTTAAGCGCTGCAGAGGACTGCGTGGGAAACATGTATATAAGCTTCCCCGGCATGGAGGACGAGGCCTGCCACACCATCGGCTCCCACCTTGACTCCGTTCCCCGGGGCGGGATGTACGACGGCGTCATAGGCGTTTTGGCAGGGCTGCTGGTCATGGAGAAAGTCCGCCGACTCGGCCTGCCGATCCCGGTAAAAACAGCAGCCTTCCGGTGCGAGGAGTCAAGCCTCTACGGCCTTGCCACTGCAGGCAGCGGCGCGGTGACCGGCAGCTTCGACGTCCCCCACCTAAAAAGGGTCAAATCCCTTTCCGGGGAGAGCCTTTATGACGCCATGACAAAGAAGGGCTACTCCCCCGGAACCTGCGTCCTTAAGCCCATGCTGGACTTTACCGAAATCCACATCGAGCAGGGACGGGTACTGTGGGAGTCGGGGGAGAAGATCGGCGTAGTCACCGCCATCGCCGCCCCCACCAGGCTCAAGGTCACTTTCCATGGCCGCCAGGACCACTCCGGCGCCACCCCCATGGATTTGCGAAAGGACGCCCTCTGCGCCGCCGCCGAGGTAATCCTGGCGGTGGAAAAGGCGGGACGGGACGAAAAACACCATGCCACGGTGGCCACCACCGGCGTGGTTCAGGTCACCCCCGGCGCTCTTAACGTCATCCCCGGCGCGGCGGAGCTCAGGATAGACATACGGGGGATAGACAAAGACAGCATCTCCAGGGCCGCAGAGGCAATCAGGGGAGCAATAAAGGACGCAGAGCGGACAAGGGGCATACCCTGCGACGTAGAAATAATATCCGCCTCCGACCCCGTCGCTCTGGATGAAGGGGTTATAGAGTCCCTCGCCGGCGCGGCGGAAAAATCCAGCCTCTCCTGGAGGCGCATGGCAAGCGGCGCAGGCCATGACGCCATGAAGGTGGCTCCCCTCTACCCTGCCGGAATGGTTTTTATTCCCTGCCGGGAGGGCATAAGCCACAGCCCGGAGGAAGAGGCGTCCCTGGAGGATGTAGCCCTGGGAGCGGAAGTTATCCTGGAGGGGATAAAAATCCGCCGGGGCATGGTTTGAAATAAATCCGGGTCAATAAAACCTTTCCAAAAAGGAATAATACAGAAAAAACACGATAGCAAGTTGCTGGAAAAAGCGATTTTGGGTTGAGCGGCCATGCCAATTATGTTATTTTAATCTTGGCATGTTGCTCAACTCTTTTTTTGCCGTGCCGCTTTTCCCGGTTCATACCGTCACTCCGGCGTGCAGACCCATTCAGCCGCGTCCTGACGAAGGAGGTGAAGACTATGAACAAAGCTACTATGCTCTGGCTTGGAATTATGGCAGTCATCGGCGCAGTGATGATTTTCTTTAAGCTTAAAAACAAATCCCGCGACGAAGCCTGACTGTTAAACCAAAAAACGGCGGAACGCCCCCGTTTGGCGTCCGCCGTTTTTGCATTTTTACCTTAAACGCCGGCCTTCGCAAACACCCCGTCCACCATCTCCCGGGCCTCCTCCTGGATTTTTGCCAGGTGGTCCTCCCCCACAAAGCTTTCAGCGTAAATCTTGTAGACGTCCTCCGTCCCTGAGGGGCGGGCGGCAAACCAGCCGTTTCTGGAGGTCACTTTCAGACCGCCGATGGGCTCGTTGTTGGCGGGGGCCCTCGTCAGCTTGGCGGTGATGGGGTCTCCCGCCAACTTGTCCCCCTCTGCTGCGTCGGGGGTGAGGTTTTTAAGAAGCTTTTTACGCTCAGGCCCCGCAGGAGCGTCAATCCGGGCGTAGTATGGCATGCCGAGTCTCTCCGTTATTCGGTCGTACCTCAGGCCCGGGTGCTCCCCCGTGACGGCGATAATCTCAGCGGCCAGCAGGTTCATAATAATTCCGTCCTTATCGGTGGACCAGGCGGCCCCGTCCTTTCTTAAGAAGGACGCCCCGGCGCTCTCCTCGCCGCCGAACCCCAGGGAGCCGTCCAGCAGCCCCTCCACAAACCACTTGAAGCCCACGGGGACCTCGGCGCACCTGCGGCCCGCACTCTCGGCCACCCTGTCGATGAGGGAGCTGGAGACCAGGGTCTTACCCGCGGCGGCGTCCTTCCGCCACCCGGGCCGGTGGGTAAACAGGTACTCCACCGCTGCCGCCAGGTAGGCGTTGGGCTGCAGCAGGCCCCGGTCCGGGACCACTATGCCGTGGCGGTCGAAGTCCGTATCGTTGCCGAAGGCTACGTCGAACTTGTCCTTAAGGCCCACAAGGCCCGCCATAGCGTAGGGGGAGGAGCAGTCCATCCTTATTTTGCCGTCCCAGTCCAGGGACATAAAGGCGAAGGTCGGGTCCACCGCCGGGTTTACCACCTCAAGGTTAAGGCCGTATTTTGAGGCTATAACGTCCCAGTAGGCCACCCCCGACCCGCCCATTGGGTCGGCGCCTATCTTTACTCCGGCCTCCCCGATGGCCTTCATGTCGAGGACCGAGACCAGCCCCTCCACGTAGGGGGCAATGTAGTCCATCTTGCGTATGACCCCCGAGGCCATGGCCTTCTCGAAGGGCATGCGTTTAACTCCCCTGCCCCCGGCCTTCAGAATCTCGTTGGCCCGGGCCTGGATCGCGTCCGTCATGTCCGGGTCCGCAGGCCCGCCGGAGGGGGGGTTGTACTTAAAGCCGCCGTCTGCGGGGGGGTTGTGGGAGGGGGTGATTACCACGCCGTCGGCCTGTCCGGCGCCCTTCCTGTTCCACTCCAGGATGGCGTTTGAGATTACAGGGGTGGGAGTGTATCCGCCCCCCTCCTGGACCACCGCCTCCACGCCGTTGGCGGCAAATACCTCCACTGCGGTGCGGAAGGCGGGCTCCGAAAGGGCATGGGTGTCCTTCCCCACGAAGAGGGGGCCCGTGATGCCCCGTCCGGCCCTGAACTCCGCCACCGCCTGGGAGACGGCCAGGATATGGTCCTCGTTGAAGGAGCCCCTCAAAGAGGACCCCCTGTGCCCCGACGTGCCGAAGGAGATAAGGTGGAGAGGGTTTTCCGGGTCCGGGCGGCAGGTGTAGTAGGCTGCCACCAGGGCGGGAATGTCATCAAGCATACTACGGGGCGGTCGCTTTCCCGCCAGCTCAGATACAGTCATGTCTGCCTCCTTTGTCT
>JAAYQT010000133.1 GCA_012519165.1 Synergistaceae bacterium | reverse complement strand
TCCTCGAACATATCGGCAAAGGCTGCAAAAGCCTTGTCCTCCTCTGTGAGGGCGCCCTCGCCCAGGATGAGGGCAAGCTCCTTGGCGTCCTTTCCCCTTGCATAGGCGGCAAAGAGCTGGTTCATCAGGTCGGCGTGGTCCTCCCTGGTCTTGTCCTTACCGATGCCCTTGTCCTTAAGCCTGGATAGGGAAGGCATGACGTCCACCGGCGGGTAGATGCCCTTTCTGTGGAGGGTTCTGCTCAAAATAATCTGCCCCTCGGTAATATAGCCGGTAAGGTCGGGGATCGGGTGGGTCTTGTCGTCCTCGGGCATGGTGAGGATGGGTATCTGGGTAATAGAACCCTTCTTGCCCTTCAGTCTACCCGCCCTCTCGTACATGGTGGCAAGGTCGGTGTAAAGGTAGCCGGGGTAACCTCTTCTGCCGGGGACTTCTTTTCTTGCCGCCGAAATTTCGCGCAGGGCTTCGCAGTAGTTGGTCAGGTCAGTGAGAATTACCACCACGTGCATGTCCTGTTCGAAAGCAAGGTATTCGGCGGCGGTGAGGGCAAGTCTGGGCGTAGTAATCCGCTCTATTGCGGGGTCGTCGGCCAGGTTGACGAACATAACCGTCCTCTGGATGGCGCCCGTCTTCCTGAAGTCTTCCATGAAGAAAGAGGCCTCTTCGAAGGTAATTCCCATGGCGGCAAACACCACGGCAAAATCCTCCTGTCCGGTTAGTACCGCCGCCTGGCGGGCGATCTGGGCCGCCATCCGGTTGTGGGGAAGGCCGCTTCCGGAGAAGATGGGCAGCTTCTGGCCCCTTACCATGGGGTTCATCCCGTCGATGGTGGATATGCCTGTCTGGATGAACTCGGACGGGAAGTCCCGGGAGTAGGGGTTCATAGGCATGCCGTTAATGTCCAGCCTCTTGTCGGGGAGGATGGGCGCGCCGTCGTCTATGGGGTCTCCCCTGCCGTTGAAAATACGGCCCAGCATGTCTCTGCCTACGGGAAGGGTGAGAACTTTTCCGAGGAAAGTCATTTTAGTATCTTTAATATCGATACCGTCGGTACCCTCAAAAACCTGGACCAGAGCCCTGTCCGACGAAATTTCAAGAACTCTTCCCCGCCGCGTCTCCCCTGATGAAAGCTCGATCTCCACCAGTTCGTCGAACCGGACGTCCCTGGTCTTCTCGACCATGATAAGGGGACCGGAGAGTTCCGTAATTGTTCCGTACTGCTTAGGCAGCATCGCTTTCACCTCCCACGGGGACGACTCCGTTTATCTCCGTCCTCATGACGCCTTCCAGGTCGTCGATTTTTGAAATCTCTTTTTCCTCCAGGTATCTCATCCTGGCGATGGCATCCCGTACCGGGAGGCCGAAAACCTCGCTCATGGACGCGCCCTTCTTCAGCGCTTCCATGCCCATTCGGTGGAACTGGATGATGGTCTTAAGCATCTTGAACTGCTTCTCCATGGAGGCGTAGGTATCCACCTCGTGGAAGGCGTTCTGGTGCAGGAAGTCTTCCCTTAAGGACTTGGCGGTCTCCATGACCATCCTCTCTTCTTTCGAGAGGGCGTCGATTCCCACCAGGCGTACTATCTCCCGCAGCTTGTCCTCGTCCTCCAGAAGGGTCATGGCTTCGATGCGAAGTCCGCTCCACTCGTCGTCAAACTTGTCGTCCCAGAATTCATCCAGCTTTTCCGTGTAAAGGGAGTAGCTGAGCAGCCAGTTAATGGCCGGGAAGTGCCTCTGATAGGCAAGATTTGCGTCAAGTCCCCAGAAGACCTTTGTCACCCGGAGGGTGTTCTGGCTCACCGGCTCGGACAGGTCTCCGCCCGGGGGCGAAACAGCGCCGATAGCTGTGATGGAGCCTTCCCTGCCCTCTTTGCCGAGGACGATGGACCTGCCCGCCCTCTCGTAGAAGGAGGCAAGCCTGGTTCCCAGGTATGCCGGGTAGCCTTCCTCGCCGGGCATCTCCTCAAGGCGGCCGGAGATCTCCCTCAGGGCCTCCGCCCACCGGCTGGTGGAGTCGGCCATAAGGGCCACCGAGTAACCCATATCACGGTAGTACTCCGCCATGGTGATGGCCGTGTAGATGCTGGCTTCTCTGGCGGCCACGGGCATGTTGGATGTGTTGGCGATAAGAACCGTGCGCTTCATCAGAGGCTGACCTGACCTCGGGTCCTCAAGCTCCGGGAATTCAAGGAGGACGTCGGTCATCTCGTTGCCCCGTTCGCCGCAGCCGACGTAAACCACTATCTCCGCCTCGGCCCACTTCGCAAGCTGGTGCTGAATAACCGTCTTTCCCGAGCCGAAGGGCCCGGGCACGCAGGCGGCGCCTCCCATGGCTATGGGGAAAAAGGCGTCCACCACCCGCTGGCCCGTGGTCATGGGCGTAACGGGAGGAAGTCTCCTGGCTACCGGTCGGGGCTTTCTTACGGGCCACCGCTGGAGCATGGTGATATCCTTTTCTTCGCCTTCCTGGTCAATAACGGCGACCACGTCGACCACTGTAAACTCCCCTTCGCGGATCTCCGCTACCTTACCGCTGATTCCGTAAGGAACCATAATTCTGTGCTCAACCAGTACCGTCTCCTGGACCACGCCCAGGATGTCCCCTGCGGAAACGGTGTCGCCCTTTTTAACCCGGGGAGTGAACTTCCACTTCTTTTTATTGTCTATTGCGGG
>JAAYQT010000132.1 GCA_012519165.1 Synergistaceae bacterium | reverse complement strand
GATGATGCGCAGCGACCCTCCTGAGGCCGGGGGCGCCTAGTTTCGCGCGTCTTTGAGCTTCAGCCGGGGGTCTTCCCATAAGAAGACCCCCGGCTTTTTTTATGGCTAAATTTAAATCGGGAGGGATTTTTATGTCAAACGCCGTATTTTGCATCAATGAGGGTACTTTCGCGCAGGTTAACGAATTTTTAGCGGACCCGAAAAACGAGGCCATCGCCGGCCTTAAGCGGGTGGTAGGCAAGTTCGGCTCCGTCAGCGAGATCAACGAACGGGCGCGGGAGGCGGGCAGGGTTGAAAGCCTGGTTAAAAGGCTGGAGCGGGTGGGCTCCCCCTTCGTGAAGGACGTGGAGTGGCTGGCCTCCGCCCGGGACGACGGCAAGTTCATCTCCCTCTCGGACTACAGGGCCAAGGTCAACCCGGAGCGGCCCGTCTGGGACTATGACCACTCCAACGCCCCCACCCTGGAGATAAGCGCCCTGCAGTACTTCCCCTGGCTCGTAGCCCAGGCCCGGCAGTGCATCGAGAAGGGGGAGGTGCTTCCGGGGAGGTTTATCCGGGTTCGGAAGATGAGGGAGCAGGAGGCCGACGGAGGCGACCTGCCGGCGGTTCACGCCGCCCTTAAGATTTTGGGGGCCACCTGCGTGGAGACTTTGGACACTAAGGGTACCGACGGCTCCAACATCCACCTTAACGGCCCGGAGACCATCACGGGATACTTCGGCGGCATCGGCCAGCCAAACAGCCACCCCCTCCGCTGGGTGGAGGAGGCCCTGTACTACTACACTAACTACGGCGTGGACGAGATTTTAAACATTAACCCCGGAACCGTCTTCCTGGGCTACCTTCTCTACAGGCTGGGGGTGGATATCCGCTTTAAAATATCCGTCTTCATGGGGAACGACAACCCCTACGCCGTGCTATGGACGCTTTTGGCCGCACGGCTCTTCGCCAGGGAGGACGGCTCCACCCCCCTGGCGGGCTTTAACCTGTCCAACTCCATTGACGACTGCCACATAGCAAAGGCGGCGGAGATCCGCAGGTCCCTGGGCCTGGAGGACCACGTCAGGATTGAACACCACATCACCGAGACGTGGAAGAGCATTGTCCGCCAGCCCTATAACCGCAGGGACGGCCTGCTGGAGCTGGTTAAGACCGTGCCCAATATCTCGGCCAAGCACGAAGGGGGCAACCCGGAGGACGAGAAGGGGCTGGCCCACCCGTCGGACATACTGGACTACTTCCGGGACAAGAAGGAGATTGAGGCCTCCGGCGAGATGGACCTGCTGCAGCAGAACTACCTGCTGAAGCACAAGGCGGTAAACGACACCGCCGCCGCCCTCGCCAGGGAAGGCCTGTCCTTCGTGGCGGCGGGGGCCCACCGGCTTTAGTTTAAAGGAGAGGAAGAAAGCCATGAAAGGCGGCTCTTTGGGCTTATACAGGAGCCGCCTTCATTAAATATCAAATAGAAAAAATACGGACAAAACCTTCCCATCCAAACCATTTTAAGGGTATACTATCTCCCAATACTTGTATCTTTTGAGAGGTTGTCATGTCCTTAAAACGTAAGGCATTTTTATACATACTTCTTACAATACTCTGCATGCTTGCCATCATGAGCGCAAGCTCCAGGTACTGGACGCTTCGCGCTTTTGAGGATGTGGAGCGCCGCTTTTTTGAGCAGTCCATGTCCCGGGTCCGCAACAGACTGCGGTCAGAGCTTAACGTTATAGGCGGGTACGCCGCCGAATGGGGAGCCTGGGACAGCATGTACTACTTTATGGACAGCAAAGACCTTTCCACATTCCCGGACATGATCGATCCCATGGAATTAAGGGCGCTGGACCTTGACCTTCTCGCCATTTTTGACACAGATCTAAACCCGGCAACGGTCTACTCTGTATCTGAAACGGGTGATGAAGTCCCCTTTTCAGCGGCCGCCCTGGAGGGAATGAGGGAACGGGTCCGAGCCGTTTACGCGGCGGCGCAAGAAGGCTCCTTTCAGGATTTTTTAATAGTTGACGGAGATCTGTACATGATCGGTGTAAGCCCCGTCCTGTTCACCAACCGCACCGGCGCCCCCAGGGGCTTTTTGATGGTGGGCGCAAAGTTTAAAAACAGGGCCCCGGAGATGTTTTCCAGCCTCAGTACAAATTTTGAAATCCTTTTTTCAAAAGACCCGGCCCCGCGGGACCGGGAACAAGTAAACATTGCCTATTCTGACGACGACACCGCCGTCGTCTCGCAGCGCTGGGAAAGGACCCTGTCCTCCTTACCTCCTATGGAGATAGTATCAGTGCAGCCCCGGCCCATCTACAGCACGGGCAGGATGGCGGTGCTCCACTCTTATCTTTGGATTTTCCTTTTGGGGGGCGCCATCCTTATAGTGGTTATGATTTTGCTTAATAATATAATACTAAAAAGACTTGAGGGGCTCCGTTCCGTTTCGGAGCGGATTTTAAGCGAAGGGACAGTGGCGCTGAGGGCGCCGGCTACAGAGGGAGGGGACGAGATTGCCGTCCTCTCGTCCACCTTTAACACCCTTCTGGATACGCTGGAGAATCTTCTTTCCGACATTCCCGACGTTCTTTTCATCTGCGACCCCAACGGCAGGGTGCTTATTGCCAACGCCGAGGCCAGGAAGGCGCTGGGGCTGGATAAAAACTCCCCCCTGCCCGAGGCCCTGGTGACCTCCATATTAAAACCCTCCTCCGGCGAAGGACGGTACGGCAAGTACTTCTGGGCCGACCAGGCGGATATCCGCCCGGGAGAAGCCTACGAGGTCAGCATCATCAGGCCCGACGGGACGTCCATTCCGGCGGAAGTCCGGTGGCACGAGATAACCTACGGCTCCCGCCGCCTGGTACTCTTCCTGGCCAGGGATATTACCGAAAGAAAGAGTTTTGAACAGCGCCTTGCCAGAAAGGCCTACTACGACGACCTTACGGGCCTTCCCAACAGGGCGGCCTTCATAGAGGACCTGAACAGATACCTTAAGGTTAAAAACGACAGCGGGGACGTAATGTCCGCCGCCGTCATGAATCTGGACAGATTCAAGCTGATTAACGAACAGGTGGGCAACGCCAACGGGGACAGAATCCTGCTGATAACGGCCCGGCGGATAGGCTCGGTTATAGACGCCGGGGCAAGGCTTTACCGGACGGGGGGGGACGAGTTTTCCCTTCTCGTGTCCTTAAGCCCCGTGCTTCTTAAGGAGAAGGCGGAGACCCTTATGAAGAAGATTCACGAAGCCCTCAACGAGCCCTGCCCCGTGGGGAACGATATAATCTACCCCAGCGCCGGGATCGGCTTTCTTGCAAATGTGGACGACTACGCCACGTCCACGGGGGTGATAAACACGGCCCAGATGGCCCTGCAGAAGGCAAAGAAGTCGGGGTTGGGAATGACTCACTACTATTTCGGCGAGGAGGGCGCCCAGGCCCCATCCGCAGTCAATATTCTGCGTCTCAGCGCGGAGATGAACTCCGGGCTGGCCTCGGGGGAGTTTGTCCCTTACTTCCAGCCTATCTATTCAACCACCGAGGGGAAGATCGTGGGTTTCGAGACCCTGGCCCGGTGGAAGCACCCTCACAGGGGGCTGCTTCAGCCCGCAGACTTTATGCCCGTTGCCGAGGACAGCGGACTGGTGGGCAAGATAGATATCCAGATTATGGAGGGGGCCATCAGGGCAGCAGGAGACTTTATGAAACAAAGCCCCGAAGCCCGTCCGTTCTTCTCGTCCAACGGCTCGGCCGCCTTTTTCCAGATGCCCGAAATGGAAACCGTGGTGGAATCTTCCCTTAAAAGAACCGGCGCGGACCCTTCCCTCTACGTTCTGGAGATAACCGAAAACCTGCTGATTGAAAACCTCGGCGAGGTTAGAAAAAAGCTTGAGAGGCTGAAGGAGACGGGCATCAACATCGCCCTTGACGATTTCGGCACCGGCTACTCCTCGCTGCACTATATTAACCAGCTGCCCCTTGACTACTTAAAGCTGGACAGGTCCTTTGTGGCCAGGCTTTTTGAATCGAAAAAAGAGCAGCGGCTTTTGAAAACCATAATCAATATGTCGCTGGAACTGGAACTGGATATAATAGTAGAGGGCGTGGAGACGACAAAGCAGCTTGAATGGCTGAACAAAGTGGGATGCGGCAAGGTGCAGGGCTTCCTTATCTCTAAGCCCGTTCCCTGGGAAGGATTGAAAACGCTTATGGGAGGCGGAGGATGACCATGAAACGCTGGAATAAAGCACGCGCTCTGACCGGTATTTTTCTGACCGTCTGCTTAATTTTACTTGCCCCTCAACAGGCCCGCTGCGCTCCGTCCCGGGCCTCCATCCTCTTTCTGGGCGACCTCCAGAGCCAGATGCTGCCCATCTCCAAAAAGGTAAATAAAATCACCGTATCCTTCGGCGGCCTGGTTAACGGCGCCGCCGTGCTGCAGAAGGAAAAGGCCAAATCCCCCGACGCCCTCATTCTGCAGGGAGGGGACGCCGTGTCGGGCCTGATGTGGCTGTCTTTCGCGGGGGAACCTGAGTTTGCCGGCCTGGAGGCGGCAGGGGTGCAGGCCATGACCCTCGGCAACCATGAGTTCAACTACGGCGCGGAGCATTTAAAAAAGGGCCTTGCGCGCGCTTCCATTCCAGTAGTGGTCTCCAACCTGGAGTTTGACGACCCGCAGCTCGCGGGGCGGGTGGTAAAGAGCATGATTCTTGACGCAGGCGGAACTCCTGTGGGAATTTTCGGACTTGCCTCCCATACGCTGTTCACCCAGGCAAGCCCGGGCCCCGGAGTACATATTGACAATGATTTAAACTCCGTTTCGGCCCGGATGGTGAAGGAGCTCCGGGAGGAGGGCGCGGAGATCATCGTTGCCCTAAGCCGCCTGACAAGTGAGGAAAACTGGGAGCTGGCCGCGTCCGCGGAGGGGATTAACGCCATCCTGGGGGGCTCGTCCAATTCGGAGACCGCCGAACCCGTCTTCGCTGAGGGACCGGGGGGCAGCTGCGTCATGCTGGCTGAGGCGGGAGACTACGGCGCCTTCGTGGGCAAGGTATCCCTGTCGGCGGAGGACGGTAAACTTATAAGGGACGCCTCCTCCTGGGAGCTCATCCGGGTGACCCCGGCCTGGGGCGCCCACGAGAAGGTTGAACAGATAACCAGATCCTTCGAAAACAGGCTGAACGAGGCCATGCTCTCCATTGTGGGGCATTTTGAAAACCCGGCCGACGGCAGAACCGTTACCCTCAGGACAAGGGAGAACCCCCTGGGCAGCTTTATTGCCGACGCCCTCCGCTGGCGGCTGAGGACCGATATCGGCATGGTAAACGGCGGCGGAATAAGGGGGGACAAGGTCTACCCCGCAGGGGGCGTTTCCTGGAAGACCATTAACGAGATGCTGCCCTTCCGAAACCCGGTACACGTTGTGTCCCTCACCGGGAAGCAGGTGAAGCAGGCCCTGGAGCTGGCGGCTTCCGCCCTTAAAAGCCCCGGCGACGGCTACGACCCGAAGACCAGGGTACCCACCGGAGCTTTCATGCAGATTTCCGGCCTCAGAATAGAACTCTCCCCCAACGACCCTCCGGCCCTGGTGGGCGACGACGGCAGGCTTATCAGGTGGGGAAGCCGGCTTAAGAGCGCATCCGTCCTTGAGGGAGGCAAGTGGGAGCCCATCGACGACGAAAAAATCTACACGGTGGCCATAAACTCCTATAACGCCGGGGGCGGCGACAAGCTGTTTGTCTTTACTGAGGGAAGAACCCTGGCAACGGACATTCTGGATATTGACGCCGCAGTTGAATACCTTATGAGCAGGGGCGGCCGCAAGACATGGTTCGCTGCCGACGGAAGGATAACTTTCGTAGATTGAAAAAGACAATGAAGAAGGCGGCCGCGGGATGCTCCCCGGCCGCCTTCTTTTTTATATTACCGGCTCTACCAGGGCGCCGCCTGGCCGTCGGTCCTTGACTCGGTAGCCCCGCCCAGGGTCCCTTCCGGGGTCCGCCAGATAATCTCGCCCCGGCCGAAGGAGTTGGAGTCCAGCTCGAACTTCACTGCGTGGCCCCGCCTGGCAAGGCTCTGGGCGATGGCGGGAGAGAAGCCCGGCTCCACGGAGACGTTCATTCCGCCCATCCACTGCCACCGGGGGGCGTCCAGGGCCTGCTGGGGGTTCATTTCGAAGTCCACGGTGTTCATAACCACCTGCACGTGGCCCTGGGGCTGCATGAAGCCCCCCATCACGCCGAAGGGGCCCACAGGGACGCCGTCCTTCGTGAGGAAACCGGGGATGATGGTGTTGTAGGGCCGCTTGCCCGGCTCCAGCACGTTGGGGTGCCCTTTTTGCAGGGAGAAGCAATGGCCCCGGTTGTTCAGGGCAATGCCCGTATCGGGGACCACCACGCCGCAGCCGAATCCCATGTAGTTGCTCTGGATATAGGAGATCATGGTCCCCTCGCCGTCGGCGGCGCAGAGATAGACGGTGCCGCCGGGCAGGGGGTTCCCCGCCTTCCTGTCGCCTGCCTCGGTTCCTACAAGGGCCCTGCGGGAAGCGGCGTAGTTTTCGTCCAGGAGCTCCTTTGTCGGGACCGGGGCGAAGCGGGTATCCGCCACGTACCGGTGGGCGTCGGCAAAGCCCATCTTGATGGCCTCAATCTGCCTGTGGACCGTCAGGGGATCGTCGTGGGAGGGGAAGTCGAAGCCCCTAAGGATTGAGAGCGCGATGAGGGCCACTATTCCCTGGCCGTTGGGGGGGATCTCCCAGACGTCGTATCCCTTGTAGTTTACGCCTATGGGGTCCACCCACTCGGGGGCGAAGGCGCCAAGATCGTCGAGGGCGAAGTAGCCCCCCGTCTTTTTGGCCGCCGCTACGATTTTGTCGGCAATCTCGCCCCGGTAGAAGGCCTCGGCGTTGGTGTCGCCTATCAGCTCCAGGGTCCTGGCGTGGGCCTCGGAGGCCCATACCTCCCCCGCCCTGGGGGCGAGCCCCGAGGG
>JAAYQT010000131.1 GCA_012519165.1 Synergistaceae bacterium | reverse complement strand
GGGCGCAACGCCCCTGCTAGTCTTTGACTGCGACCTTGCGGGCTCAGTAAAGACTGCGGACTTTGCAGACCGGTGCTCCGACTGGTTTGTCCAGGCGGGAATACAGGAACACTCCACCGCTACCGCCGCAGGAGCTGCGTCCACAGCAGGGGTGGCGGCTGCATGGGCGGCCTTCGGGGTTTTCGGCCTGGCCGAGGTGTACAACCAGCAGCGGCTTAACGACATAAACTTCGCAGGGCTCAAAACTTTTCTGACCCACGTGGGCCTTGACGTGGGCGAGGACGGCAAGACTCACCAGGCCATAGACTACGTGGGCCTCTTAAGGAATACCTTCGGAACAAGGCTGGTGGTCCCCGGCGATCCGAACCAGACAGACAGGGTCACAAGGTGGGCCCTGGCCGAGGCGGGGTGCATTACAGTGGCCATGGGCCGGAGCCGGCTGGACATAGTCTGCGGTGAAAAGGGGGCGCCCCTCTTCGCCGGGGACTATAAGTTTGAGTACGGCAGGGCGGACTTGGTGCGGTCCGGCAGGGACGGCTCCATCTTTGCCCTGGGCGCCATGACTGCACGGGCCCTGAAGGCCAGGGAGATCCTGTTTGAAGAGCATGGCCTGGAGGTTGCCGTCTGGTGCGTATCCTGCCCGCTGGCGACTGACGACGAAGCCCTGCGGAAGGCGGCCGACCTGGGGCCCGTCTTAAGCTGCGAGGACCACTCGGTCAACAGCGGCATGGGGTCCATCATGGCCGCCCGGTTTGCTGAGCTTCGCCTGTCCGTCCCCTTCCGGGCGGCAGGGGTGCGCTCCTACGGCCTGTCGGGCCCCTCGGAGGACGTAGTCAGGGCCATGGGCCTGGACGGACCGTCCCTGGCTAAGACGTTCCTGGAGCTGGCCCGCAATTAGCCCCGTGAAGCGGCTGCTCCTCCACGCCTGCTGCGCCCCCGACGCCACCGTCCCCCTGGAGGACCTGGAGGCTGAGGGCTACGCTGTGACCCTCTACTGGTACGGGGCCAACATCCACCCCCAAGGGGAGGAGGTTAAGCGGCGGGAGGCTATGCTGCGTCTGGCCGGGGGCCGAACCGTGATAACCGGGGACGAGTCCGTCGCCGCCTGGATGGAGGCGGCTTCCCCCCTCGCTTCAGAGCCGGAGGGGGGAAGGAGATGCGGACTCTGCTTCAGGCGTCAGCTGGAGGGGGCAGCCCGGGCCGCTAAGGAAGAGGGGATCGGCCTGCTCTGCACCACCCTTACCATAAGCCCCCACAAGAAGGCGGATTTTATTAATACTATAGGTTCGGAGGCGGCGGAAAAGTACGGGCTCAAATGGCTGGATCGGGTCTTCCGGAAAAAGGGCGGCTTTCAGCGGTCCGTCGCCCTTTCAAGGGAGCTTGAACTTTACAGACAGTCCTACTGCGGATGTGTCTTTAGCTTGCGAAGAGGTGAAATAAATGACTGATTCTCCGGTGGGGAAAATCCCCCCGAGCCGACTTGAAAGCAGCATCTTTCGTTTTTGCGGCGCCCCCAGGCCCGAGGTTCTTATCGGCCCGGGCATAGGGGAGGACGCGGCTCTCATCCAGTGGCCCGAGGGAAAGTACGTGGCCTTGGCGTCCGACCCGATCGTGGGAGCGTCTGCGGGGGCGGGTAAGTTTCTCGTCCACATCAACGCCAACGACATCGCCTGCAAGGGGGGGGACCCCTCCTTCTTCGTGGTCACGCTGCTGGTCCCCTCAAAAGAGGGCATTCCAATGGTGGAGGCTCTCATGAAGGAGATCCACGAGGCCTGCCTTTCCATAGACGCGGCGGTGGTGGGAGGACACACGGAGCTAACCGACAGGTACGACCAGCCCGTGCTGGTGGGAACCATGATGGGCCCCACCGAATACGTCCACAGGGCCACGGATATCCGGCCCGGGGACAGACTCATCCTCACGAAGCACGCAGGAATTGAGGGCATGGCCATTCTGGCCCACGACCGGCCTGACCTTCTAAAGCCCGCCATCGGCGACGAGGGGGTTAAGGAGGCCGCCGGGTGGCTGGACTCCATCTCCGTCCTCCCCGAATCCCGAATCCTGCGGAGTTCGGCCCGATTCCTCCACGACCCCACCGAAGGGGGCATAGGGGGCGGAATTTCTGAAATCATGAGGCTCAGCGGCCTGGGCGTGGAGCTGGACGTTGATAAAATAAACATGTCCCCCCTTACGGTAAAGGCCAGGGACAGCCTTGGGTTTGACCCTCTTCATCTGATCTCCTCCGGGGTGCTGCTTGCGGTAGTGGCCCCCGAACATGAAGAGGAGGCAATGGCCGCCCTTGCAGAGGCCGGGATTGCCGCCTCTTCTCCGGGCCGGTTTGTTGAGGGGGAGGGCAACTGTCCCGATAATGTGGCGGAGGAGCTCTGGGGTTTGCTGGCCCGCCCGGACAGGCCATGAGTAAAGCCCTCGCCGCCAGAACGGACAGGCTAAGGGCCCTCATGGCCGATGCCGGGGTTGACGTATTCATCCTTGCTGCTCTTGAGTCCTACAACGGGGAGTCCATGGCCTACCTGAGCGGATTTACGGGCAGCGCCGGCGCCCTGGCAGTTTCGGCCGACAGACAGATCCTGATCGCCGACGGCCGCTACTCGGCCCAGGCGGCGGAGCAGTCCCCCTTTGAAATTGTGCCCTCAGGCGGAACCCCCCTCATACAGAAGCTCGCCGAAATTCTTAAGGAAGGGGGGTGGAGGCGGGGTGGATTCGAGGGGGACAGACTGTCCGTATCTGCCTTCGGCGCCCTTGAGCCGTCACTCCCGGCCTGGAAGAACTGCCCCGGTTTTCTCCACGAACTCAGAAGAAAAAAAGACGCCGCAGAAGTTGCCGCCATAAGGACTAGCGCTGAAATAGCCTACAGGTCCTATGTCCGGGCGCTGGAGGAAGTGCGGGAGGGAATGACCGAAAAGGAGTTCAATGCCCTTCTTGAGTACCTCCTCAGGAAAAACGGCGCCGACGGAGGCTGGCGGGGGAGCGGCTTTATTGTGGCGTCGGGGGAGCGGGGCGCCCTGCCCCACGGCGCCCCCACCGACAGGCCCTTTCAAAAGGGAGACATAGTCACCGTCGACTTCGGCGCCACCGTGAACGGCTATGCATCGGATATAACCAGGAACTTTTCCATAGGCCCCCTCTCTCCCCAGGGTCGGGACATTCAGTCGGCCCTTATCGAGGCCCATAAGCGGGCAGCCGACGCCCTCCGCCCAGGACTTGAGGGAAGGGAGGCCGACGCCGCAGCCAGGGATGTGCTGACTGCCAGGGGGTGGGGCGCAAACTTCACCCACGGCCTGGGCCATGGACTGGGGCTGGAAGTTCACGAGGCGCCCAGACTCTCCCCCCTGTCAACGGACGTGCTGCAGGAGGGCGACGTGGTCACGGTGGAGCCCGGCATCTACGTTGAAGGGTGGGGAGGAATGAGGATCGAGGACGACTACCTCATAACCGCCGGG
>JAAYQT010000009.1 GCA_012519165.1 Synergistaceae bacterium | reverse complement strand
CCTTCTCGATGAAGTCGGAGGTGGGCCTCCCCGGACGGATGCCCAGGATGAAGCCCCCGTACTTCTTCATGTTGTTTGCCACGTCCGAGGGGTTGAACACCACGGCCGTGTAGAAGTAGCTGAAGAAGATGATGAGCGCCACGTAGAATACCGTGTAGCCCAGACTTCCGGGTGCAAAGAGGCCCTGGAAGAAGAGGCCGATGTCGCCGGTGAAGAACTTTGCCACGGAGTAGGGGAAGAGCAGCACCGACGACGCAAATATTATGGGGATGACTCCCGCCTGGTTAACCTTAAGCGGAATGAAGGTGCTCTGTCCGCCGTAGACTTTGTTGCCCACCACCCGCTTGGCGTACTGAACCGGCAGGCGGCGCTGGCCCTCCTGGAGCATTATGCAGCCTGCAATGACGCCCACCATGAGGGCAAGGGCCAGCAGAAGGACGAGGACGTTCATCTCGCCCAGCCGGATCATGCTCCAGCTCTGGATGATGGCCTCGGGAACCCGGGCCACTATCCCCGCAAAGATAAGCAGAGAGATACCGTTTCCTATGCCGTGGTCGCTGATTTCCTCGCCGAACCACATAACAGCAAGCGACCCTGCCGTTACGGTGGATACTACTATCATGCCGTCCAGGAGCTGCCCGCTGAAGATACCCAGGCCCCTCAGCCAGAAGGTCATGCCCACTGCCTGGACCAGGGCGAAGAAGACGGCGCCGTAGCGGGTCCACTGGACTATCTTCTTTCTGCCGTCCTCCCCTTCCTTCTGCATTTTCTCAAGGGTGGGGAAGATGACCACCAGCAGCTGCATCACGATGCTGGCGTTAATGTAGGGGGCCACGCCCAGGGCAAAGAGGCTGAACCGCCGCAGGGCCCCGCCGGCAAAGATATCCAGAAATCCTAACACCCCGCCCGAGTCAAAGAGGCGGGACATGGCCTCGGAGTCTATCCCCGGCGTGGGGACGTGGGCTCCGAGGCGGAAAATGAACAGTACGCCGAGGGTGAAGAGGATTCTTCTTTTCAGGTCTGGAAGCTTGAAGGCGTCCCGGAAAGAATCGATCACCTAGATCACCTCGGCCTTCCCACCCGCCGCTTCAATCTTCGTCCTGGCCTGAGCGCTGAAGGCGTGGGCCTTTATCGTAAACGCCTTGTCGATCTCGCCTGAGGCCAGTATCTTGACGGGAAGGGTGTCCTTGCGGATAAGGCGCGCGCCGTAGAGCTCCTCGAAGCCCACCGTTGCGCCCGCTTCAAACTTTGCGGCGATGGATTCGAGGTTTACAACCTGATACTCCTTGGCAAACCGGGCGTTGTTAAAGCCCCTCTTGGGAATGCGGCGGATAAGCGGCATCTGCCCTCCCTCGAAGCCGGCCCTGACCTTGCGGCCGGCCCGGGATTTCTGGCCTTTGTGGCCCTTGCCGGAGGTTTTCCCCGTTCCGCTGCCTATTCCCTGGCCCAGTCTTTTTCTCTTCTTCCTGGAGCCGGGGGCGGGGCTCAGATCATGCAAGCTCATGGGACGTCCCTCCCTCATCGTCGACGACGACGCACTCGACAAGGTGGCTTACCTTGTCGACCATGCCCCGGATTGCGGGGTTATCGTCGTGCTCTACTGTCTGATTAAGTTTTCTGAGTCCAAGGGCCCGGACGGTCCTTTTCTGGTCCTCCGGCCTCCGGATTGTGCTTCTCTTCCAGGTAATTCTAAGCTTTCCCATGAGAATGCCTCCTACTCCGCCGCAGCTTCGGGGGCTTTTCTGCCCATGAGCCGCAGAATTTCCTCGGGAGTTCTCATCTCGATAATGGCCTGAATGGTGGCCTTTGCGACGTTTATGGGGTTTGAAGTGCGGCCGATAACCTTGGTGACCACGTCCTTTACCCCGCCCAGCTCCATAATGGCGCGGACCACGCCGCCTGCAATAACTCCCGTTCCGGGGGCGGCGGGCTTCAGAAGAACGGAGGCAGCGCCAAACATGCCGGTAATCGGGTGAGGTATGGTGTTGCCTATCTTCTTAAGGTCCACCAGGTTCTTGGACGCCCTGTCGATACCCTTGCGGACCGCCTCGGAAATTTCCTTGGCCTTCCCCATGCCGATGCCGACATACCTGTCGCCGTCTCCCACAACTACCAGGACGCTGAACTTGAAGCGTTTTCCGCCCTTAACAACCTTGCTGACCCTGTTAATGGCGACTACCCGCTCCGTAAGTTCCATTCCCTTGGCGTCTATCTTTTTCCTTATCATCCTCTGCCCTCCCCTAGAACTTCAGGCCGGCTTCCCGGGCGGCTTCCGCCAGAGCCTTAACTTTTCCGTGGAACATGTGGCCGCCCCTGTCGAATACCACCGACGATATACCTTTGGCGAGCGCCCTTTCGGCGGCAACCTTGCCCACGACCCGGGCGGCTTCGGCGTTGCAGGTACCCTGGAGGCCGTTTTTAATCTCCCGCTCTACGGTGGACGCCGCAGCCAGGGTATGTCCCGCTTCGTCGTCGATAAACTGAACGTAGATATGGGAGAGGCTGTGAAACACTGCCATCCTGGGAGTTTCAGCCGTACCGGACAGTTTTTTTCGAAGCCTGGCGTGACGGATTACGCGCATATCGCTTCTGGTCTTAGTTTTCATCCAATTTCACCTCGAAATTACCTAGCGCCGGTCTTTCCGGCCTTACGGATAATCCGCTCGCCGACGTACCGGATACCCTTGCCCTGGTAGGGCTCCGGCTCCCGGAAGCCGCGAATAATGGCCGCCGCCTGTCCGACCGCCTGCTTGTCAATACCCGATACAGACAGCTTCGTGGGGCTCTCCACGGCAATTTCAACGCCCGCGGGGGCCTCGTACTCCACGGGGTTCGAGTAGCCGAGGTTAAGCACCAGCTTCTTGCCCTGGAGCTGGGCTCTGTAGCCCACGCCCACGATCTCAAGGTCCTTCTTGAAGCCTTCGGAGACGCCGGTCACCATGTTGGCCACCAGCGCCCTCATCATTCCGTGCCAGGCCTTGGTCTGCTTCTGGTCGTTCTGCCTTGTCACCTTTATGACTCCGTCCTCAACCGCGAGGTCAACGCCGGGAACTTCGGGAGTCGAAAGCTTCCCCTTGGGTCCCTGAACCAGGACCTCGCCGTTCGCTACGGTGATTGTTACTCCCTTGGCAAGGGGTATGGATCTGCGTCCGATTCTTGACATCTACCGCACCCCCAGCCTACCAGACATAGCAGAGGACTTCGCCGCCGAGGCCTAACTGACCCGCTTCCGAGTCGGTTTTAAGCCCCCTGGAAGTTGAGATAACCGCAATTCCAAGGCCCCCCATGACTTTGGGAAGGTCGGAGTGACCGACGTAAATCCTTCTTCCGGGCTTGCTTATTCTGCGAAGGCCCTGAATGATCCGCTCCTTGTTAGGACCGTAGGAGAGAAAAAGCCTGATGGAGTTGTAGGGCTTTTTCGGATCGCTGATAACTTTATAGTTTTTAATATAGCCCGATTCTTTAAGAATCCTGGCTATTTCCGCCTTTATCTTGCTTGACGGCACATCCACGCTCTCATGAAATACCATGTTTGCGTTTCTGATGCGGGTAAGCATATCCGCTATAGGATCGGTAACATACATTCCTGAGTAACCCCCTTCAGTCCACGCTGCTACCAGCTAGACTTCACCACGCCGGGAATTTTACCCTCCCGGGCGAGCATTCTGAAGCAGCAACGGCACATGTCAAATCTTCTCATGTATCCGTGAACACGGCCGCAGAGCGGGCATCTGTTATACTTTCTCACCGAAAATTTCGGGGGCAGCGTCGCCTTGTGCCTGATCGCCTTTCTTGCCATTTACGAATCCCCCTTTCTAACGGTTAAAGGGCATCCCAAGCTCCTTGAGCAGGGCGTGGGCTTCCTCATCCGTCTTCGCGGTGGTTATGATGGAAACGTTCATTCCCCGCGGCCGGATGACCTTGTCGTAGTTGATCTCCGGGAAGATCAGCTGCTCCCGGAGGCCGAGATTGTAGTTGCCCCTGCCGTCGAAACCCTTGGGGGATATCCCCTGGAAGTCCTTGACGCTGGGGAAGGCCAGGGTGACAAGCCTGTCCAGGAACTCCCACATCCGGGCGCCCCTCAGGGTAACGGTGCATCCCACCGGCATACCCTGGCGGAGCTTGAATCCGGCAACTGACTTCTTTGCCCTTTTTAAAATGGGCTTCTGGCCGGTAATGGCGGAGAGTTCTGCGATGGCCGCGTCCATGTATTTAATGTCCACCTTGGCCTCGCCCACCCCGATATTCACCACAATTTTTTTAAGGCGGGGAATCTCCATAACGTTCTTGTAACTGAACTGTTTAGCGAGATTGCCCGCAACTTCGTTTTTAAACTTCTCAAGAAAACGAGGGGTCATGGCGCGCTCTCCTCCTTACACCTGATCCACAATTTCGCCGCATGCCTTGCACAGGCGGACTTTCTTTCCGCTGTCGAGGTAGCCGCGACCAACCCTGGTGGCGGCCCCGCACGAGGGGCATACAAGCATTACTTTGCAGGCGTAGATAGGCGTTTCCTTCTTGACAATGCCGGACTGGGGGTTTTTCTGGGAGGGCTTGGTGTGCCTTGAGGCCACGTTGACACCCTCTACCACCAGCAGCTGCCGGTCGGGAATGGAGCGCAGTATTTTGCCCTCTTTTCCTTTGTCCTTGCCGGATATTACCTTGACCCGGTCGCCTTTTCTAAGTCTTATCTTGCTCATAATCCCATACCCTCCGCTACACGACTTCAGGGGCGAGGGAGAGAATGCGCATGTACTTCTTCGCTCTCAGTTCCCGTCCCACCGGCCCGAAGATTCGGGTTCCCTTGGGGTCGCCGTTGTTGTCTATTATAACCGCGGCGTTGTCGTCAAACCTGACGTAAGTGCCGTCAGCCCGTCTTATTTCCTTCCTGGTGCGCACCACCACCGCCCTGACTACCGAGCCCTTGGCGATGTTGCTGTTGGGGATGGCTTCCCGCACAGAGGCGACTATGACGTCGCCGATGGATGCATACCTTCGCCTGCTGCCCCCCAGGACCTGGATGCAGAACAGCTTCTTGGCCCCGGAGTTGTCAGCCACATTTAAGACTGTAGTGAACCGGATCATGTTCTAGGCCTCCCCGCCGCTGCTTCCGGGGGCGTCAAACATGGGCGCCCTGCGGACTATTTCAAGGAGAGCCCACCTCTTGGTCTTGCTGAGGGGCCTCGTCTCGCCTATTACGACAAGATCGCCGACTCTGCATTCGTTGTTTTCGTCGTGGGCGGTATATTTTTTAGCCCTGATTATCCTCTTTCCGTAGAGGGGGTGTTCTTTGTGCCTCGTTACCCGGACCACGACGGTCTTGTCCATCTTGTCGCTTACAACCGTGCCGGTCCGGATCTTTCGGTGAGCCTTCCGCTCTTCCATTGGGACTACCTCCTTCCGGCAGACTGCTCGCCGGCCATCTGTTTCTCACGGACGACCGTCAGTACTCTGGCAATCGTCTTTCTTACAGCCTGGATTCTGCTGGTATTCTGAAGCTGTCCAATGGCGTTCTGAAAGCGGAGGTTGAACAGCTCTTCTTTATACTGCCTGTGCTTCTCGTTGAGTTCGTCGATCGTAAGATCGCGCAGATTCACGGCTTTCATGTTACTCACCACCATGACCTTCCCGGTAAACCATCCGCACCTTTACCGGCAGTTTGTGAGAGGCGGTGCGAAAGGCCTCCTCGGCAACTTCCCTGGAAATTCCTGCCATTTCGAAGAGAATGCGGCCCCTTTTAACTGGCGCAACCCAGAACTCCGTTGAGCCCTTTCCCTTGCCCATCCGGGTTTCAAGGGGTTTCTTGGTGAAAGGGTGGTCGGGGAAGATGCGGATCCAAATTTTGCCGCCCCTCTTCATCTTTCTGGAGATCGCGATCCTTGTGGCCTCTATCTGCCGCGCCGTAATCCACGCGCAATCAAGAGACTGGATACCGAACTCGCCGAAGGCGACCGAGGTCCCTCCCTTGGCCTGGCCCTTTAAGGGGCGACGAAAAGGCTTCCGATATTTTACTCTGCTCGGCATAAGCATTGCGCGTTACCCCCTTCTCCGGGACTGCCTCTGAGGCTGGGCGGGCCGCTCGCCTGCCCGGTCCCGATAGATCCAGACCTTGACGCCTATAATTCCGTACATGGTGCTCGCCTCGGCAAATCCGTAGTCGATGTCGGCCCTTATGGTGGAGAGGGGAAGCTGTCCCTCGTTGTACCACTCGGTCCTTGCAATCTCCGCCCCGCCCAGGCGTCCGGCGGTGGAAATCTTTATGCCTTTGGCGCCGCCCTTCATGGCGCGGAAGATGGACTGCTTCATTGCCCTTCTGAAGGAGACCCTTCTCTCAAGGGCAGACGCCACTCCCTCGGCCACAAGCTGGGCCTCCACGTCGGGATTCTTGATCTCCTGAACATTGATCATAATCTTGGCGCCGGTTTTGGCCTGGAGGTCGTCCTTCATGACCTGGATTTCAGATCCGCCCCGTCCGATTACTACACCGGGCCGGGAGGTCCAAATTGTAAAACGGATTACATGGCCGACTCTCTCTATCTCGATGCGGGAAATTCCCGCGCTCTCCCACTTCTTCGCAATGTACTTCCGGAGCGCTATATCTTGATGCAAATTTTTAGCGTATTCCTTGCCCCCGGCGTACCACTTTGACTCCCATTCCTTGACGACTCCGATCCGGAATCCGGTTGGGTGAACTTTCTGTCCCACGAGTTCCCCCTCCTTAACGTTCCGCCACTTTTACAGTGACGTGGCTTGTGCGGTGCACATAGCGGTGCGCCCTGCCCATGGACACCGGGCGGAAGCGCTTCATCTTGGGACCTTCATCGGCGGTGGCCGCAACGATCCTCAGCTTGTCGGTATCCATGCCGTAGTTGTGCTCGGCGTTGGCAACCGCGCTTTGCAGTACCTTGCTTACAATACCCGCCGACTTCTGGGAGCTGTAGCGAAGGACTACCATGGCGTCCCCCACCTTTTTGTCCCTGATGAGGGCAAGCACTTTGCGAACCTTGGTCGGGGAGACCCGGACCTGCCTGGCAACGGCTTTAGCTTCCATCACCATCACTCCTTACCTGGCGCGGGAGGAGCGTTCCTGCCCCGCGTGTCCCCCGAATTTACGGGTGGGGGCAAACTCCCCGAGCTTGTGGCCGATCATGTTTTCGCTTATAAAAATGGGTATGTGGATTCTGCCGTTATGCACTGCAATCGTATGACCGATCATTGCGGGCACTATGGTGGACCTGCGGGACCAGGTTTTGATAACCCTTTTTGCAGTCCCTTCGTTCATAACCTCCACCCTGTCAAGCAGCCTCTTTTCCACATAAGGCCCTTTGCGTCTGGAGCGAGCCATCGCATTCCCTCCTTATTTCTGGTTGCGGCGCCGCACGATGAGCCTGTCGGACGGCTTCTTTTTTCTGGTCCGGAAACCCTTTGCCGGAGTTCCCCAGGGCGATACGGGGTGCTTATTGGACTTGCTCCGTCCTTCGCCTCCGCCCATGGGGTGGTCTACGGGGTTCATAACCACGCCGCGGACGCCCGGCCTCTTTCCGAGCCAGCGGTTCTTGCCGGCCTTGCCTGCGGAAAGGTTCTCAAACTCCTCGTTGCCCACCTGGCCTATGGTGGCCATGCACTCCTGCAGGATGAGGCGAAGCTCTCCGCTGGGCATCCTGATAAAGGCGTGCTTGCCTTCCTTGGCCATGAGCTGGGCGGACGTCCCCGCGGCTCTTACAAGTTTGCCGCCCCGGCCCGGTTCAAGCTCCAGGTTGTGGATGACCGTGCCGATGGGTATGTCCTTAAGCTTAAGGGCGTTGCCGGGCTGAATGTCCGACTCGGGCCCTGCGGTGACTGTATCCCCCACCTTAAGATCCTTGGCGGCCAGGATGTAGCGCTTCTCGCCGTCCACGTAGTGGACGAGGGCAATAAGGGCGTTCCTGTTGGGATCGTACTCGATGGCGGCTATTTTGCCCGGCACCGAGAGCTTGTTTCTCTTAAAGTCAATTATCCTGTACTGCCTTTTGGAGCCACCGCCAATATGGCGGGCGGTAATCCTTCCCTTGTTGTTTCTGCCGCCGGACCTGTTAAGAGGGGCAAGAAGGGATTTCTCGGGCTTTTTCTTGCTGACCTCCGTCTTGTCCTGGACAGTCATGAAGCGACGCCCGGGAGTGTAGGGCTTAAACTGTTTAATTGCCATTTTAAAATGCTTCTCCTTCCCGCTAGACGCTCGCGCCTTCGAAGAACTCGATCCGCTCGCCCTCGGCCAGGCTTACGATCGCTTTCTTCCACGAACGGGTTTTGCCCTGATAGACGCCCATGCGCTTGGGCTTTCCGTGCATGGAGAGAACGTGAACGCTGAGGACCTTCACTTTGAAGATCTCCTCGATGGCGCTTCGGATCTGAATCTTGTTGGCCGAAGAGTGAACCTCGAAAGTGTACTTGTTCATCTCCATGAGGCGGCTGCTCTTTTCGGTGATTATCGGCCTAATGATAATATCGTGGGCGATAAGGTTCATCCTGAGTACACCTCCCCGAGCCTGTCCGCCACCTCGGGCGTCATTACAACGGTACCGGCGTTGAGAAGGTCGTAAACATTGATGTTGCCCATGTTGATGACCTTTGCGCCCGGCACGTTCCGGGCCGACATGGATACGGTCTCGTCGGTATGCGGAAGAACAATAAGGGGCTTCCTGGCGCCCACTGCGGTGAAAAATGTAATAATCCCCTTGGTGGAGGGTTTAGCCAGTTCAAAAGCGTCTACAACCGTGACAAGCGAGTCCCTGACTTTAAGGGACAGGGCGCTCCTGATGGCGAGACGGCGGACTTTTTTGTTCACCTTCTGGCTGTAGTCCCTGGGCTTCGGGGCATGAACCACGCCGCCGCCGGTCCAAAGGGGCGACCTGTTGCTTCCGTGACGGGCCCTGCCGGTCTTTTTCTGCCTCCACGGTTTCTTGCCGCCGCCCCGCACTTCGCCCCGCGTCTTGGCGGAGTGAGTGCCCCTTCTGCGGTTGGCAAGCTGGGCCACCACTACCTGGTGCATGGCGGGAACGTGAACGGGCGCCCCGAATACCTCTTCGGCAAGCTGAACTTCCCCGATCTCTTCTCCCTGGAATGAAACTAGTTTTAGGGTAGGCATGTTAACTGCGGCCTCCTTCACGCCGACTAACCCTTCTTGTACAGGGTGACCAGGCCGTTTTTTGCACCCGGCACGGCGCCCCTGACAAGAATAAGATTATTTTCGGCATCCACTGCGACTACGGTCAGATTTTTAACTGTTACCTTTTCGTTGCCCATTCTGCCGGCCATCTTCTGTCCCTTGAAGATTCGTCCCGGGTAGCTGCTGGCCCCTATGGAGCCGCCGGCGCGGTGAACCAGGGAAGCGCCGTGAGTTGCGTGGGAACCGCCGAAGTGGTACCTCTTCATAACTCCGGCAAATCCCTTTCCCTTGCTCGTCCCGGAGACATTCACCGTCTCCCCTTCTTCGAAGAGGGTTACGCTGATCTCCTGGCCTACCGAGTAGTTCTCAAGGTCATCAATCCTGAACTCCCTCAGGGTCCTTACGGGCTCCACTTCGGCCTTGTCAAAAAGGCCTTTGCGGGACTTGTTGACGTTCTTGGGCTTAATCTGGCCCCAACCCAGCACAAGGGCGGAATAACCGTCTTTGTCGGGCGTCTTCATATCCACCACGGGGCAGGGACCGGCCTGGATCACGGTGACGGGCACGGCCTGGCCCTCTTCGTTGTAAATCTGGGTCATTCCGAGTTTTTTACCCAGAATTCCGATGCTCATTCCACTACAACTCCTTTCAGCTCAGAGCTTCCCCTACAATTTAATCTGGATATCCACTCCAGAAGGAAGGTTCAGCTGCATAAGCGCATCCATCGTCTTCTGCGTAGGATTGATAATGTCGATGAGGCGCTTGTGGGTCCTGGTCTCGTACTGTTCGCGGGCGTCCTTGTCCACGTGAGGAGACTTCAGGATGGTCACCTTGTTTATCTCCGTCGGAAGAGGGATGGGGCCCGATACCTTGGCGCCGCTGCGGTCGGCCGTTTCGGCGATCTGGGCGGCCGAGGTATCAAGAACCCGGTGGTCGAAGGATTTCAGACGGATGCGTATTTTTTTTGCCACTTTCAAACTCCCCCCTTCGGGGCTATTCGATAATTTCGGTTACAACGCCGGCGCCCACGGTGCGGCCGCCCTCGCGAACCGCAAATCTGAGGCCCGTGTCCATGGCTATCGGCACTATGAGCTGTACCTCAAACGTGGCGTTGTCGCCGG
>JAAYQT010000130.1 GCA_012519165.1 Synergistaceae bacterium | reverse complement strand
AGCCTTGGGCAGTCAGAGCGCCCTGGTGACTGCCATAGGCAACGACATAGGCTACGACCTTGTCTTCGCCCAGCAGGTAATGGGGTACGGAAGGCCGGGCGACGTACTTCTGGCTATATCCACGTCGGGTAACGCCCCAAATGTAAAGGCCGCCCT
The DNA here is from genome assembly GCA_012519165.1 of Synergistaceae bacterium. GTDB lineage: Bacteria > Synergistota > Synergistia > Synergistales > Aminobacteriaceae > Aminivibrio. The sequence continues at coordinate 2,098 of JAAYQT010000130.1, read as the reverse complement.
TATGACGGCCAAATCGCTTGGCGTTTCAACCATTGCCCTCACGGGGGAAGGGGGCGGGGCGGCGGCGCCACTGGCCGACGTGCTTATTTCCGTCCCCGATAGCCGCACCTTCAGGGTGCAGGAGTACCACGCCGCAGTCTACCACCTGCTCTGCGCCTGCGTCGAGGCTCGGCTTTTTGACGAATAGCTAAAGACCGGCGCAGCCGGTCCATAGCTTGCCTATTTTGAGGAGGAATGGCTTTTGGACAACATACTGATAATTGACGTAGACTCCCGTTATACCCAGCATCTGGCCAGAAAAGTGAGGGAGCTGAAGGTTCACAGCGAAATTCTCCCGAACAGCGCCGTTGCTGAAGTAATAAGGGGTCGCAACCCCTCGGGGGTCATTATATCGGGAGCGGCCGAACCGTCCTTTCCCTTCGACGGACCCCTTCTGACCGTCGCCGGTGAAATTGAGGATGAAGAACTTGCCCGTTTCCTGTTTAAAGAGTGCGGGTGCACCCCGCAATGGGACATGAAGACCTGGGCGGACTCCATGACCCGGGAGATCCGCAAAACCGTAGGGCAAGGGCGGGTAGTATGCGGCCTCTCCGGAGGGGTGGACTCTACCGTGGCCGCCGTAGTTACCGCAAGGGCCATCGGCGACAGGCTCGACTGCATATTTGTCAACAACGGGCTGCTCAGGCTAGGCGAGGCGGAGCAGGTGCTGGAGAGCTACAAAAAACTTAACCTCAAAGTTCACTATGCCGACGCCTCCGACGAGTTTCTGTGCGCTCTGGCGGGCGTGGCCGAGCCGGAGAAAAAGCGGAAAATAATAGGCGAGACCTTCATCAGGGTCTTTGAACGGGAGGCCTCCCGTCTGGGGGACGCGCAGTGGCTGCTCCAGGGCACCGTCTACCCCGACATCATCGAAAGCGGCGGAAAGGGCGGCCGCCTCGTAAAAAGCCACCACAACGTGGGAGGCCTGCCGGAGGACATGAAGCTGAAAGTCCTGGAGCCGCTGAGAGACCTCTTCAAAGATGAAGTGAGAGAGGCGGGCCGCATCCTGGGCGTGCCCGAGGCCATTGTATCCAGACAGCCCTTCCCCGGTCCCGGCCTTGCCGTCCGGTGCCTCGGCGCCGTGGACAAGGACAGGCTGGATATCCTCCGCAAGGCGGACGCCATCTTCCGGCAGGAACTTGCGTCCTGGGAGGGGAGCGGCGTGGTATGGCAGTCCTTTGCAGTGCTGCTGCCCATAAAAACCGTAGGCGTCTCTGAAGGCGGGAGGACCTACTTCTCAACAGTGGTCCTTAGGGCCGTGGAGTCCAGGGACGGCATGTCCGCAGACTGGGTCCGCATCCCCTACGAAATAGTGGCCCGCGTATCAAGCCGGATATGCGAAGAGGTGGAGGGGGTCAACAGGGTGGTCCTGGACGTAACGGGCAAGCCCCCTGCGACCATAGAGTGGGAGTAAAAAAGACCCTGCCCTCGCAGAGGGCGGAAGTTTACCGAAAAAGGTTCTAAACTTTTTTGCCTCTCTTAAATTGCTATAGATAATATCGAATGGCGTAATTATGATAAAATAACGCCAGAAAATGATATTAATCACAGTGAAGGAGGCTGGGGCGATGATTAATATTCGACCTGTTTCGGATTTGCGGAACAAGTTTACAGAGATCGAGAATGAGGTCAAGCAGGGACAGCCGGTCTACCTGACTAAAAACGGCTACGGCTCTATGGTGGTACTCAGTCTGGAGCAGTACGCCGCGCTGACGGACGAGATCGAGATAAGGCTGGATGAGGCGGATAAGGCCGCCGCTGCGGACGGCGCCCGTTATACGGAGGATGAAGTGTTCGGGAAGGTGAGGAAGCGCATGAATGGACACAAAGCGATATAAGCTGCGTTTCCTCCCACTATTCGAGGACGATCTGAACGAGGCTGTGGACTATATCGCCATCCGGCTTAAAAATCCCACCGCCGCCGAGAATCTGGTGGATACTGTGCAGGCGGCCATCCGAGAACGTTCGGTCTGCGCAGAAGCGTTTGAAAAGCATCATTCGGCCAGAGAACGCCAGTATTCCTACTATCGCATTTACGTCAAGAACTATATCGTTTTCT
>JAAYQT010000129.1 GCA_012519165.1 Synergistaceae bacterium | reverse complement strand
TTTATTCCGGGCAGTATTTTTGATGCTAACCGGGAGGCTATGCCTCCGTCGTACAGGTAGAAGTGGTTAGGCCATCTCTTTTCTATCTCCCACGGGACGGCCATTCCTCCCTCCCCTTTTTCGAGAATTTGCATCATGGACCAGATTTTTTGGGGGGAGGAGGCGGCCAGGACGAGGCCTTTAAATTTGCCGAAATACAGAGGAAACATCGGCGACGGCCCTTCAAGCTCAAAGAGATCCGGGACGGGACCGGAGACATCTTCGCGCACGGGTTTTAACTCCTCCCACAGAGACGTCCTCTGACGCCCGCCGCCTTTTGTCCCTTTTTCGTCAAACCTTAAAACGCCGCTGAAGGAAAATCCTTCATGCTCAGAGGCAAAGAGCGCCGCCACATCGTCCGCCTCGGCCAGCAGGGGTAAAAGCCGATCCAGGGAGCGAACCGCAGCGCCGTTTTTTTCCCGTGCAGCCAGGGCCTTTCCCATGACGGCAAAAGACTCTCCTCTTCCCTCAAAAAATAAAAAAGGAATACCCGCCTCCGGCGCCGGTATTGCCGCCGGAAGCCCCGCCTCTCTCCTTCCCCAAAACACCAGGGCGCCCACAAGGCTCATAACTATTAAAAAGCCTGCTAAAAAGCTCCGCCTTCCCATTAAAAGGGCGCCTCCCGGCCGGTTATAGTCTTACGGAATCCGGCATGCGGGCTAACTTCCGGCGCCGAGCCGGTTCTATTCATCTTTTTCCCCGATTTTGACTTTTGCCGTCTCCAGCAGCACCTTTGTGGACTGAAGCAGGGACGTAACCTCCGGGTCCGCCCTTTCAGGGGGAACCTCCCTGAGGTTTGCCGCCAGGGAGAGGATGTCGGCAAGAACTGCGGTCATCTTCTCGCTCTCCAGCATAACGGGCCGCTCTTTAAGGGACGGGGGCGCCGACCCGTTGGGCTTTAGTTCAATACCCTGCCCCGGCGATGGAAGAGCCGCTTTCATCCCCGCCCTTTCCAGGGTTTCGGAGAAGGCCTTCGATGATGCGGGCTCTCCGTGGGTCACCAGAAAGAGAGGGTCGGTGGTAAAGTTTGAGGCCCATGCCAGCAGGTCGTCACGGTCGCCGTGGGCCGAAAACCCGTTTATGGTGTGGATGGCCGCCCTTACCATTACGTCTTCTCCTGCTATCCGGACATGTTTCTCGCCGTCCACAATCCTTCGTCCCATGGTTCCCCGGGCCTGATACCCGACGAAGACCAGATGGTTTATCGGGTTCCATATTCCGTGCTTGAGGTGGTGAATGATCCGGCCTCCGTTTATCATGCCGCTTCCCGCCACCACCACGCCGTGATCAACCTGGTTTACGGCCCTGGAATCCTCCACCGATGTTACGTACTTCAGTTTTCCGGGGGAAAAGGGGTCCTTGCCCAGGTTAATATACTGCTGAATCTCGGACGAGAGGAGGTTCATGTGCTTTTTATAAATTTCAGTGGCTTTTACTCCCATGGGCGAGTCGAAGAAGATGGGTATATTTTCGCCCATTACACCTTCGTCCCTGAGGAGGGTGAGTTCGTACAGTACCCTCTGGGCCCGGTCAACCACAAAGCTTGGGATGAAGACCTTGCCCTTGTCCCTGAGGGCTGCGGAAATTACTTCCCTGAACTCCTCCCGGCTCTCGGCGTTGCTCCTGTGGAGCCTGTCGCCGTAAGTGGATTCTATGACCACGTAGTCGGCGGAGGAGATTATGGCCGGGGTTCTTTCCATTACAGTGTCCTGGGGCCCCAGGTCGCCGCTGAAGACTATTTTTACTTTTTTGTCATCCTCTTCCAGCCACACCTCAAGGATGGCGCTTCCCAGGATGTGGCCGGCGTCCCTGAAGCGAACCGATACGCCGGGGGCCGCTTCGATTTTTTCATCGTAATTTACGGCCTTCAGGCGGGGGATGGCTTTGTCCACGTGGTCGGCCCCGTAGAGAGGCTCCGTGGCGGGCAGCCCCCTGCGGGAGTTTTTCTTGGTCTTCCACTCCGCCTCCTCCCTCATGAGGTTGGCCGAGTCGTACCAGAGCACTTTTACCAGCTCCATGGTAGGCAGGGTGGCGTAGACGTCCCCCTTAAAACCTTCTTTGACCAGGAGCGGGATTCTGCCCGAGTGATCCATGTGGGCGTGGGTCAGAAGCACGGCGGTTATATCCGCGGGGTTGAAGGGGAAGGGGGCGGTGTTCTTTTCGTCGCTCTTTCCCTGGAACATTCCGCAGTCCACCAGCGTCCTGGTTGATCCGCATTCAATGAGGTAGCATGACCCGGTGACCTCACCGGCTGCGCCAAAGACTTTTAGATGCACGGTCATTCCTCCTTAAAGGGCAGGGCCCTCCGCCCCGGCGGGGAGCACGCACCTTACCAGGGCGCCCTTCCCGGGTCCGGATTCAATTTCAAGCCTTCCCCCTACAAGAATCATTCGCTCCAGCATGTTGGCGAGCCCCCTGTGTCCCTCCACCCGGAGCGTCTCAAAGTTCAGGTCAGGTTCAAAGCCCGTACCGTTATCCCGAAATTCAAACACCACCGAGTCGTCCCGGCGGAAGATCTCCGCCTTCATCTCGGTTGCCCCCCCGTGGCGCACGGCGTTGGACACGCCCTCCTGAAAGATCCTGAACAGGGAGAGCAGCTTCTCCCGGCCCAGCTCCGCCTTATCGTCCACATCCATGGTTATGGAGATATTATAGTGCCGGGCAAGCCTATTGGCCAATTCCGCCATCATCTGTTCAAGCCCGAGGTCAATCCAGGGCGGCGAGAGCTCGTCGCACATCTCCCTAAGCTCCCTCACCACCACCTGGGCGGTCTCCTCGGCCACTGACAGGTGCTCTCTCATTCCGGCATCGTCCCTGGCCATTCCGGAGAGACGGATCTGCTGGATCATGGCCGTTATGTTCTGAATGGGCCCGTCGTGGAGTTCCATGGCAATGCGGGATTTTTCACCCTCCTGCACCCGGACAATGTCGTTTACATACCGGTTCCTCAGGAGGGTCCTCTCCACCGCCGTCCTCGCCAGCCTGTGAAGCACCTCCCTGAGGCTGCCTATCTCGCTTACCGCCACGGGGTCGGTAAGGGCGGGAAGGTCCCTGCCCCAGTTAAGGGTTTCAATCTCCCCCACCAGGTCCTTGAGGGGCATAATAAGCCACCTCCACAGAGCCCAGAGGGCGAGCAGGATTCCAACGCCCATCAGCAGTATTAAGATGGGCCAAAGCCGCCCCACCCTCACCAGGGGGCCAAGCAGCTGATCCCAGGCAACGGCCGCGATTACAAAGCGGTCCCCGCCGCTTACGGGGTTTACCGCCACGGTGTAGAGGTTTCCCTCTTCGTCCTTGATCTCCACCGCTCTGCCTACCGGGATGTTCAGCCGCCAGATTGCCTGCAGGTCCCCGGCCCCCGGGGAGGTAAAGAGGACCCGTCCGTCGGAGCCCACCACCGCCACCCACCCGGGGAGGGACGGCCCCCAGGTAAAGACCCTTATCCGCCGAATTTCAATTGACGTAAGTTCACCGCTCCATCTCCTGGAATCACTAAGGGAAAGCCTTGAAGCCACATTCTCCGCCATGTCCTGGACGTAGGACCGGGCCACCGATTCCATGGCCCACTCGTGCTGGATTAGGCCAAAGCCGGATACCAGCAGGACGGCCAGGGCGGGAAGCAGTATGGCAAAGGTGATTATCAGGAGAAGGTGGCGCCTCATTCAAGAAGTTCCTCCAGGGTTACCACACCGTACTTAAGGGCCAGCAGCAGGGCCTCGGTTTTATTTTTTGCCCCCAGCTTGTCGTAGATAGAGGCAAGGTGGGTCTGCACCGTTCGCTCGCTTATGAAGAGCCTGGCGGCAACTTCCTTGCTGGAGAGGCCCTTGGACGCCAAGATGAGGCCCTCCCTCTCCCTTGCGGACAGGGCTTCGGGGGTAAACTCCCTGTCCCCCACCGCCGCCGCCACTTCGGAGTCCAGGTAAAACCCGCCCTTGGCCACGGTGGCTATTGCCCTCGATATCTCTTCGGGGGTGGCGGTCTTCAGAATAAAACCTCTGGCGCCGGCTCTGAGGGAGGCCATGACGTACTGCTGGGCGTCGTAGGAGGTGAGCATCACCACGGAGACGGGCAGCCCCGCCTCCTTAACCCTCCTTGCGACGGATACGCCGTCCTCCCCCGGCATACGGATATCCAGCAGGGCCACGTCGGGGGCCAGCTCCTGGATAAGCCGCCAGGCCTCAAGGCCGTCCTCCGCCTCCCCCACAAGTTCAACGGCGCTCTCCCGGGCCAGGTAGGCTGAAATGCCGGCCCTGGTCAGGGGGTGGTCGTCTGCCAGCACAACTCTTACTGCCATATTTTCATCTCCCTCCCGCAGGACGGTTATTGCCCCAGGCCGATCTCCGGCTCTACGCGCCGGAGGGCGTTAATAACCCACTCTATCACGGTGTCCAGGGGCATGGGGATCATCTCCGCGCCCTTTACTATGAGGTCTCTGTCAACTCCCCTTGCAAAGGACTTATCCTTCCACTTTTTCTTCACCGATTTAACCTCCAGGTCGGACACCGAGCGGCTGGGGCGGACGAGGGCCGCC
>JAAYQT010000128.1 GCA_012519165.1 Synergistaceae bacterium | reverse complement strand
GAGTTTCCCTTGGCGGCAATTGAAATTCCAAGTCTGCCCGCATCCCTCTTAAACCTTGCCGACCGCACGTCGGGCCTGTTATCGAGGGCCGCTGCCAGGGCGACCCCCTCCTCCGGGATAGCCAGAGGGGCGATGAAGTCCGATACGGGCCGAACGCCCTCCAGGTCCGTCCCCACCGCCCTCGACAGGGCGGCCGAGGCGGTCTCAAGGGCCGACTCCGCCGAAAGGAGGTCGATTTTTGCATTGCTAAGGTCCACTTCAGCTTTGGTAACGTCGAACTTCGCCTTTGCCCCCGCCTCGTAGAATCCCCTGGCCTTCTCCAGGTGGCGGCCGTAAGTGCTTACCGCCTCCTCGGCCTGGTCCCGCTTCCTCATGGCCAGCAGAAGTCCCCAGTAGGCCTCCTTAACGCCTGTGCGGACCGTCAGCAGGGCCTCCCTTTGGGATTCCGTCGCCCCGTCAACGGAGAGAACCTGGCTCTTTCGCTCCAGGGCGGTCTTGCCGCCGTCGAAGACCAGCTTGCTTATAGAAAAAGCGGTTGAGCCGGAACCGTCTTTTCCAGTTTGCGCGGATGTTGATACGGACAGGCTTCCCTTAAAAGCCAGGGACGCATCAACACCTCCGAGCTTCGCCCTCTGCACTGCCAGGGCCGCCCGGGCCTCATCCAGGGCCGGGTGATTTGCCTCCGCAAGGGCGAGGCACTCCTCCAGGGAGACGGGCCTGTCGGAGGCTCCTGCCGCGGCAGGGCGACCGGCTGCCGGGAGGATCAAGAGGATAGTTATTATGGTTAAAAGTAGGACGCGTTTCTTCACGGGCGTCATCTCCCCTGTCTGTTGTCCCGCTTATTCTAGCCTTCCCCGCTCCCAGCCCCGTACGTATTTATTGCAATCTTTATCTGCCGAATCTGCGCAAAAGGCTTTTATTTCTCCCGCCCGGACTCCTGCTTCTCCCTGTTTAACCGCTTTTTCAGGGCCCTTCTGGCGATTCTTCCCGCAGCGGCGGTCGTAGCCGCAGTTGCGGCTGCCGCGCCCCAGTAGAAAGCTTTCCCCCATCCCCCGGAAAGGGCGGGCGGCAGGGCGGAAAGCCCCGCCAGGTCCGCCGCCAGGGAGCCCATGTATACGTACATGGCGGTCCAGGGGATGCTCCCGGCCCAGGTGGCTAAAAAATACCGGGAGAGAGGAATCCCCGTCAGGCCGAAAGCGTAGTTTAGCACGTTGAAGGGAAGCAGGGGGGACAGCCTGCATAGAAAGACGATCTTCCACCCTTCCTCGTCCACTGCCTCTTTCAGGGCGGCAAGGCCGGGGGAGCCCGCGATTTTTTGGACGGCCCTCCCGCTCCCCGCCCTGGATATCAGGAATGAGACCGTAGCGCCGGAGACAGCCGAACTGGACGCCGCTACAAAGCCCTTTGCAGGCCCGAACAGAAATCCCGCGCCGATGGTCAGGTAGAAGGTCGGGAGCATGGCCGCGCAGGACGCGGCGAAGACGGCCCAAAAGGCCAGGGGCGCCCATGGGCCCGAGGCGGCGACAAGCTCCAGGACTTTTGTTGCGGCCCCCGGTTTTCCGGCGGCGTAAAACGCGCCTCCGGCGGCAAGAACCCCCGCCATAAGAAACGCCTTCTTTTTAAAACCGGAAGGCTTCATGGCCGTCCCTCCTTTAAATTGCTATTAAGCTATTTTACTATCCAACTGCGCCGCTCGTTTCATTTTTCATCCCCCATAGCGTATAATTTGTGAATGTAAAATATCGCTACGGGAGGAAAGCATGGCAATATTAAAGGCAATCTGCACAAGTTCCGGGCGGCAGCAACCGAAAACTGAAGTTGAAACGGCGGTCTTTGTATCCGGCGGCATAGAAGGGGATTCCCACAAAAGCTTTACCGAAAGGGAAGTGAGTCTGCTTCGGGAGGAGGACGTAAAAAGAGCGGCCCTGGAGGCGGGGTTCGACTTTCCTCCGGGCGCCCTGGCGGAAAATCTTGTGGTCGAAGGCCTTCCCGACGAACTGCCCATAGGCGGAACCCTGGCCATCGGCGACTCCGTAGAGCTTGAGATTCTGGAAAAGGGCAAGAAGCCGGGAGAGCCCCACTCCTACGACTACCGGGGCTACTGTCTGCTGCCGACCGTCGGCTATTTTTTGAGGGT
>JAAYQT010000127.1 GCA_012519165.1 Synergistaceae bacterium | reverse complement strand
GCTACGATCCAGGTGACCGTTATCCCCTGGCACAGCGAGGACGTGCTTGTCAAAGTCTTCTCCTACCTGGCGGAGAATGTGGACAGGGCCAAGGCGGCGCCGGAATTTATGCGCCTTAACGCCGACCTTCCCATGGGCGCCTTCTCGCTGGTGTTTGACGATACCGTAATGCTTTCATGCTCCATCCCCGGCGCCAACCTGGACAAAAGCGAGCTCCTGGGCGCCCTTCAAACGGTGGCGGCTTACGCCGACCAGTACGACGACATTCTGAAAGAGCTTTACACCTAGTTTTATTACGGCTGCTTTAAGGAGGTAATTTTCATGACAATGGTTGGAATCGGAGTCGGCGGCCTTCTCGCAGCGGGCGGGGCCTACCTTGCTTTCGTACAGAGCAAGAAAAAAGCGGGATTTGCAACGGAATTAAAATTTATGAAGGCTACGTCCCTGGCCGAAATTTCCGAATCGTTCAGGAGCATGGACGCAGAAGGCCTCGGGGACAGCTATAAGGATTTCGTGGAGGTAAACGGAGCCGCCGTGACGGACGGCGAACTGAAATCCCCCCATAACGAGACGCCCTGCGCCTACTACGAGGCGTCGGTGATGAGGGAATACGAACAGATGGAGACCTACACCGACAAAGACGGCAAGGTTAAGACCAGGCGGAATAAGCTTTACGAAAATGTGTCCAGGGATAAGAGTTCATCTCCCCTGTACATTGCCGATGGAGATACAAAGGTGAGGATCGACCTTCAGGGGGCGGACCTCCAGCTTAAGAGCGCCGCCACCCGGTACGAGCCCTTCAAGGAGGAGCGGGGATACTCCTTCTTCGGAATAAACTTCTCGGTTCCCACCGGAACCCGGACGCTGGGCTTCCGCTACGAGGAGAGAATTATCCCGGCCGGTCACCCTCTCTATGTGGTGGGGGAGGTGAGAAAATCAGGGGGTGAGCTTAGCATAGGCCAGCCTTCGGAGAAGGGAAAGCCTTTTATCGTCTCGGTCAAGTCCGAGGAAGAGGTCATAGGAAGCATGGAAGGGTCCGCCAAAACAACCATGTACTTTGGGTACGTGCTGATAGCAATAGGGATTGCTGCGGCCGTATTCTTGTAAACAATAACTTTTTTAAGGAGGAAGAACCATGAGGAATATTCTAACCATAACCATTCTGGCAGTCTTCTGCCTGGCCCTGGTCCTGGCTCCGGCGGCAATGGCCGCAGACCCCAAGTACACCGTCAGCAAGGCCATGGGCCCGAAGCTTGAGGGCGGCATCACCGACGAGTTTATCGAGCAGCTTAAGGAAGACGAAGGCCTTAAGGCCGGCAAGCCCCTCCGCCTTGGCAAGGGAATAACCGACGAAGACCTTAAAAAACTACCGGTCCTTGTTGACTATGTAAAGTCCATGGAGATGGACAACTGCGAAGACATCACCGACCTGTCCCCCCTGGCCTCCCTCACCGGGCTTGAAAAACTGAAGATTAACAGGCTGAAGGGCGTAACCACCCTGGAGCCCCTGGCTGCCCTGGTCAACATGAAGGAACTGGAGATCCGCCAGGTAGAGTACCCCGACATCAAGTTCGTCTCCGGCATGAAGCAGCTTGAATCCCTGGTCTTCTTCATGCAGCCCAAGAACTTCAGCGACATCAGCCCCCTTGAGGGAATGACCAGCCTCAAGACCCTCCACTTCTACTCATGCCCCATCGAGGACATTTCCGTGCTTGCCGGCCTCACCGGACTGGAGGACCTGAGCCTCTACATGACCGCAGTTAAGGACCTGGAGCCCATCGGCGGCCTGACCGGCCTGAAGAGGCTCAGCCTCTATGCTGTAAAAGCCCCGGACATGACCCCCGTGGGCAACCTCACAAACCTTGAGTACATCTGGATTTACGCAACCAAGTTTGAGGACTATTCTCCCCTGGCCAAGCTGGTCAACATGGTGGACTTCAACGCAGGCCTGTCCGCCCTGGACACCCTTGAATACCTGGTGCACATGCCCAAGCTGAAGATAGTCAAAATGCTTAACGAGGACATCCACGACTTTACGCCCCTGGCGGAACTGCCCCAGCTTGAGACGGTCAACCTGGAAGGGGTAAAGGGCGTTGTGGACCTCTCCGTGTTCAAGGACCACAAAAAGCTGGTCAACCTCTTCGTGAGGAACTGCAAGGTCAAAAACGCCGAGGCCGTCACTGCCCTGCCGAAGCTTGAGTGGATCATCCTCATCGACTCCGAGGGCGTGGACGACATCACCATCTTCAAGGACATGCCCAAGATCAAGAGGATTTCCGTCAAGAAGGGCCAGTACCCCGACGAGCAGCTGGAAGCAGTGGGCAAGCTCGCTTCAGTGAACTAGGTTAAATACGCAAAGTTAAACAGCGGCCCCCTAGGGGGCCGCTGTTTAGTAATGACGCCCCGCCCTCTAAAATCTGGTTGCTGCGGCGGCGTTCATCCGGTTTTTCACGTCAAAAATTTTCTCAACCCGTTTTTCGTCCTCGTCGCCGAAATATTTGAAGAGAATCCTTTTTTCGCTCCTCGTCCCCTGCCGGGCGGCGGAGAGGGCAAACGTGCCCACCATCACGTTATTTCGTGCCTTCATTAACGTTTTAACGGTTTTAATATGGGGGAAGTGTTTTGTAATCCAGGTCATGTTCTCCTCTACATTTACCTGCATCAGTCCCACCCGGTTTTGGGTTACCGCGTTCACCCGCCCCTGGGATTCAACGCAGATCAGGGCCGCTACCAGGAAAGGGTCCACATTGTATTCTTCACATGCATCCCAAATGTGCCGGGAGTATTCAGTGCCCTTCCTGATGGGCCCCGGAATCTTCCAGGGCGCCATGGCGGCGCTTATCTCCCTGGCCATAATGTCAATGGCGGCCCTGCGCCCGATGGCTACGCTTACGTACTCCTCCGCAAAAACCGCCCCGGCAGACAGCCCTGCGAGCAAAATAACTGCCGCTATCAGCCTTAGAGTCCATGGAGTTGCCTTATTTCTCATCCTTTAAACCTCCCTTCATCCTTTTTAGAATGATAACACCTCCCCGCGTCCCTGTCCTCATCCGGCGGCGGGTATGATGGCGCCGGTTCTGGCAACATATCAGCCGGGACCCCATGCTCGCCCGTTTTGCTTAAAACTGCGGCACTGGCGCTGAGGCGTAAATAACGCCGTTTCACGGGTAAAAGCTTAAAGCGCAAATAATCCTCAAAAAAAGCGGCCCCTCCGAGGGGCCGCTTTTTCCAAGCACACTAAAAATCTACTTGTTCATTTTCAGGACCAGGTCCGTCATGTCCGAGAAGAATTTATTCAGGTCTTTGGTTACATCCTCTCCCTTGACAACCCGCTCTCTAATGTCGTAGGCAAACTCCCTCCACAGGTCGTTTACGCCGGCCTCGTAAAATTCGCTGTACCTGTAGCTGTTCTTCTGAACGGTGTAGACCGTTCCGTCGGCCAGGGCCCGGGGCGTTTCATTGGCGCCCATGAAGAAGGGGATGGAGTAGCCGTAGGCGGGCAGGGTTACAAATATTGTGGTTAAGGTCTCGGGGAATTCCGGGTCAATGAGTATGGTGGAGCTGGACTGGGCCTTGGGAAAGTTCCACATGGCGGGGTGCTTTGCAACTTTGGGGGAGTTGGCAAGTTCCACCGTTACGTTGCCGTAATTGGCTACAAGGGCGTCCTCGGGAGTTCCGTAGTCGTTCTCCCTGTGGACCGTGAAATATACGCCCTTGTAGGATTTACCGTCTTTTTCCATGGCAGGGTCCAGTTGTTCCTCTATGATTTTGTAGCAGTCGTCCGCTATCTGGAGTATCTTGCCCTTTGCGTCCACGAAGAGGTAGTTAGTACCCCACTTTCCGCTGGCAAGGTAGCCTTTTTCGGAGAATTCATGAAGAGCCTTCGCGGCCTCGTCCACGTCCTTGCAGTGTTCGGCTATGTAACGGGGAACGTAGTGGTTCATAAAACCGTCGTACTTGGGCGGGTCCACGAAGGGCAAGTGTCCCTTGTAGGGGCCGACGTAGTGTTCCTTGTTCTGCCACTGCGCGGGCACGTCCGCGCCCCCGGCGAGCCCTTTTTCGTTTACGAAGAAGGAGATGCCCGTGTCCCCGGTCCCCATTTCGCCGAAGAACTTGTACGGCTGCCTCTCCGCCCCTTCCACGGTGATTTTTTTAAGATATCCGGACTGAAGGTCCGCGGCTGTTTCCCTGGTTTTGTGGAAGATTATCTGGCCGTTTTTAGTAGCGGGGGTCGTAACGCCGAAAGTGGTGCAGCCCACGCCCTTGTAGAGCAGGGCCAGGTCCCTGTATCTTCCGAAGGTGAAGGAGATGTAAAGCTCCCTGTCGATCCCGGCGGTGTCGGCGATGGCGTTAAGCTCGTCGATCCAGTACGAGCAGCCTATCTTGTTTGAGAGGTCGATGGAAAGCTTTGCAAAACTCCTCATCTCCTGCTCTTTGCCCTCCGCCCGGGCCATAAAGGCGTTATAGGCCTTCAGGATGGATTCCCTGTTCATTTCGCCCCAGAGCTTTCCCACTTCCGAGGCGGTTCCTTCGAGAACTATTACGTCTCCGGCAGTTGCCGCAGCGCAGGCTGTAAAACCGGCCAGCAGCAGGACTGCAATTCCTATCGTAAGTAAGCGTTTCAATTTCATTCCTCCCTTTTGATGAAACAGATTTGTGTTGCTCTCTGTCCAGGGAATGAACGGGTCCTATTCTACAAATTCGGGAAGGTAGTCTTTCTCCAACTCCCTGAACTTTTCGAAGCCCACCAGATCTTTGAACTCCGAGAAGGGCGCCACCAGCTCTGTCCTCCCTTCTGCTATCTGGTCGCCCTTTATTGCCTCCAGGTAGGCCGTCATGCCCTTTACCGCCGCAAAGAGGGGGCCCACCGGGATGCTCACCCTGCCCACGCCTATCTCCCG
>JAAYQT010000126.1 GCA_012519165.1 Synergistaceae bacterium | reverse complement strand
GGTGACGGTCCCCACGGAAAAGGCCCTCCTCGATGGTCCAATCCCAGAAGACCTTGAGGTTTTGAAACTTGATGTTGTACGTATTGGGGTTTTCATAACACCCCAAAAACTCCATCGTCGCCTCCCTGGGGCGATCCATGCCGTCGGGGTGACGGCTAAAGAAAAGGGAAAGGACGCTCTTGTAGTCTCTTTGTGTTCTGGGAGAAAGCCCTGAAGCCCTCTTAAAGGCAAGGAATAGGGGGATAACATCCTCCGACTGAAGATTGTGGTATTCCTTACGAATCGGCACGACAGACATTAAATATCAACCTCCTGGGGGTTAACATTAACCGTTGAGGCGATAATTTCACGGGCGGCGGTCTGGGCCTTGAAAGGGGGAGCTTGCCAAAATTGGCTCCGGGTGGTAATATCCCTTTTGTTTAGGTGGGGCGGCGATTTTCGTACAGCTCCGCGGATATTTTGCGCCGGTAGCTCAGATGGATAGAGCGGCGGTCTACGGAACCGCAGGTCACGAGTTCGAATCTTGTCCGGCGCGCCACTGAACAAAAACTCCCCCCGTTTTTCGGGGGGTTTTTTCATTATCCCGCAGACTTTAATACGTCTTTTTAGGGATAGGCCCGCTGCGGGGGGTCTGGTATACTCCTCATCGTTGCAGGCGTAAAACACGCATTTAATCCCTAGATTTTTATTAGGAGGACGCCCATGGTCCGGAGCAGTAACCCCGCCGACGCCCGCCTTTATTCCAGGTTGGTCAAAAATCTTGCCAGGAGCTTTTTGCCCCTGATCCTTCTGATCCTTCTGCTTCCCGCAACCACTCCGGCCGCCGGCGCAGTGGGGAAGGATGCATTTGCAGGCATGCTCCTTCAGGCCAGGGGATACGGGACGGCGGGGAAGGACGCCTTTCAGGCCGCCCTTGACCTTAATCTTGTGCCCATGCCTGAAGGAAGGCCTGACAGCCCTGTAACCATGAGGGAGGCAATTGTGTACGCCGTTCAGAGCCTTGGGCTGGCGTCCGTGGCCGAAGTTCTGGCCGACGCGCCCCTTCCGTTCAAGGACGTATCCAACCTTAAGCCAATTGAAAAGGGCAGCCTGGCCGTTGCGCTTAACATGACTCCGGCCCTTCTCAAAAAAAATGTCTCTTCTTTTGGTCCCAATAAGAATATCAGCTTAAAAGAGGCTCAAAATATTGCGGCCATAGTAAAATCCGCCTCAAAAAACCTGTCCGTTTCTGCGGCATATTCTCCCGTCAAAGGAATGACCGTCTACGTGAACAGGCGTGGCATTCACGACCGCCCGCCCCGGTGGCGAGGGGTAGTAAACGGTTTCGACACCAGGGAAGAAGCCGAACTGTTCAGTGAAGCGCTGGCCGCAGAGGGCGTCGAGAGCACAGTGGACAGCTGGAACTACGACTGGAGGGTAAGGTCGCCCCTGTCTGAAGTCTACGGCCCTGTAAGGCGTTTTCTGGAGGTCAGCGAATCCCTCGGCAGAACCGGAACTACGTTCTCGGCCCCGGCAAACTGGGAGACGGCGGGCGGCCCCTGGTTCTGGATCCTTATTGTCTTCGATCCCGCCAAGTTTGATCTTCGCCCAATAGTAGCGCCCGAGGGGCTGAGCTTCCTTGCGCCCCTAAGTTCCATGATTGCCGGAACTTCGGCCGCTCTTAACGGCGGGTATTTTTCCACCTCGGGAAAAGAAAAGGGCGCCCCTATAGGAGTGATAATTGACAGGGGCCTGATGGCCAACCCTCCCTACCAGGGCCGGACAATCCTCGGCTGGAACGAGCAGAACAAGGCCGTTTTCGGACTTATGGACTGGCGGGCCGAAGTTCATTTCCCCGGCGGTGGTTTTATGAATATTACGGGGATAAACAAACTGCCCGGGGAGGGCGCCGTACTCCTGTTCACCAGCCACTTCGGGGATTTTACCCCCGTCTTTCCCGGCCCTGTAGTCGAACTGGTTCTGGAGGGTTCAACCTGCGCGGAGGTTCGAAGGGAGGGGGGCAACCCCATCCCGCCGGGCAAAAGAATCCTTGCCGTCTACGGCAACCCCGCCAGGCTGCTGGACTCCCTTGTGTGGGGAGACAGCGTGGAGATCCGCCAGACAATAAACGGTGGCGACCCCTACTGGTCCTCCATGACAAACGCAATCCAGGGAGGCCCCTTCCTTCTTAACAGGGGCGAATTTTTGCAGGACGCCGAAAAGTTGAGCGACTCCATAGTAAATAAACGCCACCCCCGTTCCGTAATCGGCCTTACCGACAAAGGACAGTGGTTTCTTTTCGCAGGCGACGGGAGGGACGCCCTTCACAGCGTTGGGTTTACCCTTGCGGAGACGGCGGATATCTTAAAAAAAAGCGGCGCCTACTACGCGTTGAACCTTGACGGAGGCGGCTCGACCACTATCAGCGTTGGCAGAAGGGTGCTTAACCGGCTCTCCGACGGCAGGGAGAGGCCCGTAAGTTACGGCGTAGGCGTTTTTCCAAGATGACCGGGAGGTGAAAGCTGAAAAAATAAATTTTAATCCCGGTAAGAGCAAAAAATGCCCTTTTGTGTTAGACTGCACACCGCAGGGAAAAATTTGAGAGGAGATGTTCCAGTATCATGAAGAAGCTTTCACGTATTATCGCTATTTCCGTTTTCACCCTTATCGCTGCAGCGGCAGTTGCCGTGGCTGCCGGCGCCGCAGCCCCCGAACCGGTTAATTTCGGCCAGGACGCCAACAAGATGCAGTGGTATCTCGTCAACTACGGCAAGAATGACGAGTGCAACTTTGCAAGCGCCAGGAAGTACTACACTAACCCCGACGAGAAGGAAAACACCATCGGGCTCATCTGCGAGAAGTTCGGGATCGACAGCGAAACGGCCTCCGGCCTTTACTTCACCGAGTACGGCTACGCGTACTCCGCCGATGGAAAGGAATTTGCCGTAACTTACATCAGCCACTACGACATGGGCGGACAGCTGATCAAGTCCACTGAATTCGGCGCCTCCGACAGAGAGTATGTCAAAATGTCGAAAGAGATGATCCCCTTCAAGGCCTATCCTTACGCCATCGGCAAGCTGCCCGCCAAAAAGGCCGCCCCCAAAAAATAGCAAATGCCAGGACCCGGCTCAGCCGGGTCTTTTTTGACCATTGCGTTTTCTCATCGTATGCATTAATCTTCAATAAAGAGGAGGGGATTTTTGTGCCCATACTGAACGTCTACATGTACGAAGGAAGAACGATCGATCAAAAAAGGAAGCTTGTCACCGAAGTTACCGACGCGGTATGCAGAGCTCTTGACGTAGGGCCCGAGGTGGTAAGGATAATTATTAACGATATGCCGAGAGAAAACATGGCCGCCGCCGGGGCGCTCAGCATAGACAGGGGCAAGTAGCCGGGCGGGGCGACATTTCAGTGGAAAAAATAAAAAACACGCTCAAAAAATGGTGGAGGCTCTTCGCCCTCTTCCATCAGGGCGCGTTTCTCGACCGGCGGATGGCTGTTGTCCGCAAGGAAGCCTTCGATATAAACGACAACCTGATGCTGCTGCTGTTCGGAGACTTCATAGGGATCCCTAACCCTATGTCCTACTACATGCTCGAACTGCTGCCCCTCATGGCGGACGAGCTTGTGCCCTGGGAGCGGAGGATTCAAAACCGCAAGTTTATTCTTGCTGAAAAGGCCGCCCAGTACGACTTCGATACCTAGGCCCCCGGGGCGAAGAGATAACCGGCGGAGCCGGCTCTTCGCCCCGGAACGGCCTTCCATATCATAAATTATCTGAGGTGAAAGGCAAAATGAAGCGCTTTACCTTTTTCGGCGGGAAGGGCGGCACCGGCAAGACCTCGTGCGCAGCCTCCTGCTCGCTGTCAATGGCTGCCCGGGGAGTCCGCACCCTCGTAGTATCCACCGACCCGGCCCATTCGCTGTCGGATGCCTTTAACACCCCAATAGGAAACCGGATGGTTCTACTGGAACGGAACCTGTGGGGTCTTGAAATAGACGCCGAGGCGGAGGCAAAAAAATATACCGATTCCATTATGGAGAAAATGCTTCACCTGGTGAGCGCTACTATTGTGGACGAAATCAGGCGCCAGATCGAGATTGCCTACATGTCCCCCGGGTCGGAAGAGGCCGCCGTTTTTGATAAATTCATCGAACTCATGGAGTCCGCCGGAAAAGATTACGACGCCATAGTTTTCGATACGGCGCCCACCGGTCATACCCTGAGGCTTTTAACTCTCCCCGGCATATTGGGAGTATGGATTGAGCACCTCATTGAAAAGCGGCAAAAGGCCAGGAAGCTTATGGAGGTGGCGGCCCGGTACGACCGGGAGCTGGCCGAGCAACTGAAGGAGGACCCGGTAATAGAGGCCCTCTCCGCAAGGAGGGACAAGTTTGAGCTGGCCCGGAAAATCCTCACCGACTCTGAAACTACTGTTTTTCATTTTGTCCTTAACCCGGAGAAACTCTCCATCCTGGAGACGGACAGAGCGGTAGGCATGCTTGGAAAATACGGGATTCCCGTGGGCGGCATGGTAGTCAACAAGGTAATCCCGAAAGGGGCGGGGCCCTTTCTTGACAAAAAACGCCTCTCCCAGGAGAAATACCTATGCGAAATACGGGAGCGCTTTGCGTCCGGCCCCGTGGTCGAGCTTCCCATGCTTGAGGACGACGTGCAGGGGATGGAACAGCTCAGGATCATCAGCGGGCTTATGGGAGCCGTCTGTTAGTTGTCCCCGTATTTCCGCAGCTGAAATTGACGCCGGGCAAGATGAAAAAAAAAGATGTCTTTTTCATGACAAAAGTCCTTGAGGAGGCCCGCGCCGCTGCGCTCCGGGGCGACGTGCCCGTGGGGGCGGCGGTGGTCAGGGGCGATACAATCCTGTCGCTGGCGTCCAACAGAAAGGAAACGGACCCCACGGCCCATGCCGAAGTTTTGGCCATCAGGCGGGCCGCGGAGGAAGCGGGCGTATGGAACCTCAGGGGCTGCACCCTGTACGTAACCGCGGAACCTTGCCCCATGTGCGCCGGGGCCATTGTCCTGGCCCGGATCGACCGCCTTGTCTACGGGTGTTCGGACCCCAGGTCGGGGGCCTGCGGCACGTTGTATGATATTACGGGAGACAGGCGGCTTAATCACCGCCCTTCCGTAACTGCGGGCGTTTTGGAGGAGGAGTGCGGAGCCCTCCTGACCGGTTACTTTATTGAACGCCGAAAAAGCCGCCTCCCGGGGCGGCTTCAAAAGGAGTGTGTTGAATGAGAGTCCTCTCCTACGGACGGCAGTATATCGACGATGATGATATAGCGGCGGTTGTAGCGGTCCTTAAAGGCGACTGGCTCACCCAGGGGCCTTCCGTGTCGGCCTTCGAAAAGGCCTTTGAAGACTATACGGGAGCAAAACACGCCGTCTCCTTTGCCAACGGTACCGCCGCCCTTCACGGCGCCTATTTTGCGGCCGGGGTGGAGCCGGGGGACGAGGTCCTTACCACTCCCATGACCTTTGCCGCCACGGGGAACGGGGCTCTCTACCTGGGAGGGTCCGTTACCTTTGCCGATATCGACCCTGAAACCCTGTGCCTGGACCCGAAAAAGGCGGAGGAGAAGATCACCCCCGCCACCAGGGTGATCGCTCCGGTAAGCTTCGCAGGCTACCCCGTAGACCTGGCGCCCTTCAAAAAACTGGCAGAAAAACAAGGCGCTGTCATAATTGAGGACGGATGCCACGCCCTGGGCGCAATGCGAGGCGGAGTTCCCGCAGGCAGGGAGGCGGATCTAACCGTCTTCAGCTTCCACCCCGTGAAGCATATAACCACAGGGGAAGGCGGCATGGTGGTAACCAATTCAGACGAATTTGCCCGCAGGCTCCGGCTTTTCAGAACCCACGGAATAACCAAGGACCCTGCCGAAATGGAGGAGGCCCCTGACGGCCCCTGGTCCACCGAAATGCAGGCCCTTGGCTTCAACTACAGGCTCAGCGACATACACGCGTCCCTGGGGCTCAGCCAGATGAAGAAACTGGACTCGTTCACCGCCAGAAGAAGGGAGATCGCCGCCCTTTACGACGAACTGCTGTCAGGAATAAGCGGCGTTAAAACCCCTCCCGCGACCGAAGGGCACGCCTACCATCTCTACCCGCTGCGGGTAGAGGCCGGAAGAAGGGCAGAGTTTATGACAAAGCTCAGGGAGAAGGGCGTTGCGGGAATGGTCCACTACCTTCCTCTGCACCTCCACCTTTACTACCGGCGGAACTTCGGCTGGAAGAAGGGGGACTTCCCAGAGGCGGAAGCTTTTTATTCAGAGGAAATCAGCCTGCCCATGTTCTACGGGCTTTCCGACGATGAAGTCCGCAGGGTTGCGGGGGAAATCCGCGAAATAGCAGAGTCCCGCGGATAAATACCCCGTGACCCAAAAACTCGAGAAATACGGTATTTTTGCCTGGACTTTCCCGGATTTTACCTATACAATCTGTTCCGTGTCTGAAATTGCAGCAACCTATCAAGGGGGTAAATTGTATGTTTTCAGTAAAGCGCGCATGTTTCCTTCTGTCCCTGGCGGTTATCGTTATCCTTGCTTCTCCTCTGGCAGGTCTGGCCAATGAGAAAATCGGCGTTATCGATCCCCAGAAGATAATATTCCAGCATCCCAGGTTCGAGGCAGTGACGAAGCAGCTTCAGCAGATAAGCAAGACCAAGGAAAACGAGATGAAGCTCGCCGTTGACAAAGAGCCCGACCAGAACAAAAAGGCTCAGATCTTCAACACCAAAAGAAACGAGCTTGCCCAGGAAGAACAGAAGCTCATGCAGCCCATCTTTAAGGACGCTGAAATGGCCGTGCGCTCAGTGGCCAAAATTAAGGGCGTAACGGTGGTCCTTGAAAAATCCGCAGTCTACTTCGGCGGCATAGACATCACCGACGATGTTGTCCAGGAACTGAAAAAGAACGCCGCCAAGAAGTAAAGCCGATCCCTGCGGCCGCACCTTTCGAAACGGGCGGCTCTGTTCAGAAGGATTGTGGAGGCCGGCCTTCCCCCGCCTTCAGGGGGAGTGGGCGGCCTCTTATCATATCTCCGGGGTGTGAAAAATTTCATGAAGCTGCTTGTCACGGATATCGACGAGACCCTTTCCCGGGGCGAATCCCCATCGCCCGAGGTGGTGGAGGCCTGCGCCCGACTGAGGGGTACCGGGTGGCGCCTGATGGTTGCTACAGGCAGAATTCTTGCCACATCCCTCTCCCATATAAAGGGCATAGGGTCCGACCTGCCCGCGATAGTATACGACGGGGGCAGGGTGATGGACCCCCGCACGGGGAAAGCCCTGATCGAAACTCCCATGGACCCCCTTCTTGCGGCGGAAATAGTGGAGGAGGCCTGGAATTGCCCCGTTGAGCTCCAAATATTTGGGGATGAGACAGCCTTTTGCAGAAGCTCCGACGCGTTGACCAGAAATTTTTTCAAGGCCTCCGGAGTCCCCGTGGACGATTCAATGAGCCGCCCGTCCTCGCCGCAGACGGTTTACAGGGTAATCTTTTTCGGCGCCCCTGCTGAAATAACTGCTCTTCGGGGCAGGCTCGCGGAAAGGTTTGCCGGAAGGGCGGAAATAGTCCGCGCCGGAGACCGTTTCCTGGATGTTCTGCCCCCGGGGGTCTCCAAGGGCGCCGCTCTGGGGGCATGGATCGACACCCTTGAAAAAGGGCCGTCCATTGTGGCGGCCGCGGGGGATCATCATAACGACCTTGAACTTCTCGCCCTCGCCCATATCGCGGCGGCCCCCGAAGACGCCGATGACGAAGTTCTGAAAATGGCGGGGGTCATAATGCCCTCAGCGGACAGGCACGGCTTTTCCGCGCTGGCGGACTGGCTGCTGGAGTGGGAGAGAGACCCTTGTGAAATAACCGCCCCCGTTGTGCTATTATAATTGATGATCAACTATTTCCAACAATAAAGAGGAGGTAATCCAAAGTGCCGAAAATCGCCGGATGGTCCCTGGTTCAGCTGGAGTTCCCGGAAGACTGCAACGTAATCTTCGGGCAGAGCCACTTTATTAAAACAGTGGAGGATTTGTACGAGGCCCTTGTAACCTCCTCTCCGTCGCTCCGTTTCGGCATCGCCTTCTGCGAAGCTTCCGGAGACTGCCTCATCAGAAGGGACGGCAACGATGAAGAGCTTACGGCAATTGCAGTCGCCAACGCTGAAAAGATTGCGGCCGGACACTGTTTCGTCATAGTCCTCCGGAACGGCTACCCTATAAACGTCCTCAACAGAATAAAGGATTGTCAGGAGGTCTGCCGCATCTTCGCCGCCACTGCCAACCCGCTGCAGGTTATAGTCTGCGAGAGCTCCCAGGGCAGAGGGGTGGCGGGAGTTATCGACGGCTTCCCTCCCCGGGGAGTGGAAGGCCCGGAGGACGTAGAAAAAAGAAAGACCCTTCTCCGCGCCATAATCGGCTATAAAAGGTGAACCGGAGGAAGTTCCGGGGAAATTAATCCATGAGATTTATTAGCAGGATTTTGTTTATACTGCTGCCTGTGGTCCTGTTGTTTCCGCTAGCTGCATCCGGGAGCGGCAGCGTTTCCATAGGAGTGGACGACGGGTGGGTGTGGCAGGTCGCG